>JBNJDJ010000055.1:0-13480 GCA_051744845.1 Bacillota bacterium | reverse complement strand
ATAGTATCTGAAATTTCACTTGCAAATTGATTAGTTTCTTCTGCTAATTTTCTGATTTCATCTGCTACTACTGCAAATCCTTTACCTGCTTCTCCAGCACGTGCTGCTTCTATTGATGCATTAAGAGCTAATAAATTAGTTTGTTCTGCTATATCTTTTATCATATCACTAGCAGATTCTATTCTATTTGCACTTTCATCAGTTTCAATAATAATTTCTTGAACTTCTTTAGCTGCTTTATTGTTTTCATCTGTTTTTTCTTCTAAATTTTCTAAAGCAGATAAACCTTGTTCTTTAAGCTTATTAACTTCTTCAGCAGATTCATTTAATATATTAACTAATTCAATTTCGGAATTAATAATATCTCCTAATTCATTTATTTCCTTAGCACCATCAGTTGTTTCTTCGGCTTGATCAGTTGCTCCATTCGCTATTTCTTCAATAGTATTTGCAACTTCATTTGAAGCTTCTGCTGATTGCTGAGATGTTTCAGATAAATCTTTAGATGCAGATGCTAATAAGGATGAAGCTTCCGAAGTATTTATAATAAAGTCTCTAACATTTTCTTCCATAACTTTTAATGATTTTGACATTTTACCAATTTCATCTTCTCTAGTAGCATATTCATTGATTAATGATGACTTCTCATTACTAAAATTAAGTTTTGCTTGTTTATCAATAATATTTGTAATACCATTGATTGGTTTTATAATACTGTTTATTATCAAAGTCATAATTACAATTAAAAATATTGAAGTAGCAATACTAATAATAATAGATAATTTTATACTTTGAGCACTTGTTTCATCATATATTTTATCTCCGAGAATAGCTTCATCTTCAAGACTATCTGAAATAACCGAAAGATTATTATAATATTCAATTTTTAAATTATCTAATTTCTTATCAAGTTTTCTAATTTCATTTTCATCTAAAGAACTATTTTTAAGTCCTGAAAAAAGCTCTTTTTCTACAATGCTAGTAAATGACTTCAAAGATTCTTCTACTTCTTTTATAAGCTTTTTTTCTTCTTCGGTATCCATTGAATCTTTTACAACAGCAAATTCTTTTAATATAGAATCTTTAGTTTCACTATATTCATCTACAAGTTCATCAGAATAGCCATTGATAATTGAATCTGCTGCATAATTATATAGAGTATAAGTCCCAAATTTAAGATTAGTAACAGTTTTGGAATCGATCGATCTAGTTCTTCCTTTATCTTGTAATGTAGCCAGCTTAGAAGTGTCATAATATGTTAAAAAACTTAATGCTCCTAAGGCAATAATTGCTAAAGCTAATAATAAAATTAACTTTGATTTTATAGTAATATTAAATATTTTTTTCTTTTTATTCATGTGTCCTCCTCATATAATTATTGGATTACTCTTATTTAAGAATAATATGTATTTTTGATAAGATATTAAAAACTTTTCATTATATAACCATAATTTTTATTTACATAAGTACTATTAAACACAAAATTAGTTTAATCAGCTATAAAATTATAATAGAATTAATAAATTATAAATTAAAAATCAAACTTTTTAATATATAATAAATAGAAGTCAGGATTATTACTATTGATTGTGTTTCGATAAAAAAGCCTGTTTAATAAAAATAACTTGATCATTATAAATTAAAAAATTATTAAATTTTGAAAAGTTTAATTCTCATATAGTTATATTATATCCAATATATTCTTTCCTAAACAATATAATTTATGAAACCATAATATCAAGAATCTATGAAGCTTGGTAGTTAAATGATAAGTAGTTCATATGTACTTATATTTATATAATTTTATTAAAGGTATAATCTTTTGATTTTTTATTAATTTAAAGTATATTTTGATAAAGAATTTATTAAGACATACAAAACTTAATGCGAATAATTTAAGGTTAATTGGAAATGAAAATATAAAAATTAAATGTTTTTTTAATATTCACTCATTTCTTTTGTTAATTTAGCTATTAATTGATATAATATATATAAAGATGATTATGATAGTTGAGATTTAATAATTATTTCAAATAAAAAGCAAGTAGAAAAAAATTAAGGAGTTTAAAACTGTATTTTAAAAAAAATATAATGTTAAAATATTGGAATTTTGGTTCATATGATAGACAATAAGTTAATGAAGAAAGTTATATAGAAATGTTAATAGAATTTTCGGAAGATATAAGTTAGGAATTTATAGATCTCAAAGATTTTTGGAAAAATGGTATATGAATTAAAATAAAATATATTAATAAAAAAATTTATCTTAAAAAATCAAATGATATCATATGTTTTTTATTTATGAGAAAAATGGTATAATTATAGATGTTGATATTCTTTTAGTTATAATTTAAATATAAATAAAAATGCATATAAAATTAGTATTTGACAATTATTAAGGGGGAGTTATGAAAAAGAATCTTAATATTAAAATAGATATAATTTCAATTTTACCTTTAATAAGTGTCGTATTTTTTTCTATTTTCATAATTATTACTAGCAAAAATATAAATTTCACTACTATTTTTTATTTATTTATCCCTTTTATATTGTCGATATGGTATATTTTAGCTAAAGCCACTAATAGTAAAATGTTAAGTTTTAGTATATTTTTTTTACTAATAGATATAACATTATTAGTATTTAATCCAGAAATTTCTAATATGATAAATTTACAGATTTCTTATGAAATTCTTTTAATTTTACTAGTTTTTGGATTAGTTACAATGACGTTAGGCATAAAAGATGTTGTTTCTGATATGAAAAAAAATATTGAAAAAATAAAAAAGCTAGCTTATACTGATGAATTAACTGATTTACATAATAGAAGATATCTAAATGAAAAAAAGAGTATATTAAATAATAATGATTTTTCACCAAAAGCTTTTTTCATTTTAGATATTGACAACTTTAAAGAGTTAAATGATACTTTTGGATATGAATATGGAGATCTTGTTCTTAAATATATTGCTAATGAATTGGTTATTATATTATCTGATAATGTTGAAATTGGGAGACTTGGAGGAGATGAATTTTATTTAATCATAGAAGATTGTAACTTAGAATGTGCTAATAAAATTGGTTTTAGTATTGTTGATCATTTTAATAAAATTCATTCTATAAATAAAATAGATGCAATTGTTACACTCACTGTAGGTGTTTCACTATATCCCCGGGATGGAGAAGATGTTTCTAAATTGATGGAAAAAGCTGATTTAGCATTATATAATCAAAAAAAAGAAAAAAAAGGATTATACTCTATATATGATGCTAAATTTGAAATAGGTAGGAAATATCATGATATGCAAGTAGAGATTCTTAAAGGTTTAAATAAAAAAGAGTTTTTAGTTTATTATCAACCTATTATTTCACTAGAAATTGATGATATAGTAAGTTTTGAAGCTTTAATTAGATGGAAAAAAAATGATAAGTTAATTTCTCCAAATAAATTTTTATCTAATGCTGAGTATTATGGACAAATCATTGATATTGATTTATATGTATTAGATAGTGTTTGCAAACATATGGATTCAATATTAAATAAAAAAGTAAAGTCTGTATCAATTAACTTATCAGCTAAATCAATAGGGAGTGAAAATATTGTTGATGAAATTCTTGATATAGTAAATAAATATAATTTAGAAAAAAATGTAATTTCTTTTGAAATTACGGAAACTGCGATTATTGAGAATGAAAAAGTCACGCTAAAAAACTTACAAGCTTTAAGAAAATTAGGATTTAAAATTTACCTTGATGATTTTGGCACAGGATACTCCTCTTTAAATCAACTTGCAAATATAGGAATTGATGCTATTAAAATTGATAAGTCTTTTATTGAGGGGATTGGTTTTGATAAGAAAAAAGAAGTTTTAATTAAAAATCTAATTAATATTGCGAATCAACTTGAAATAAAAATAATTGCTGAAGGCATAGAAGATAAAGAACAACTAGAGTTTCTTAAATCAAAAAAATGTACTTTAGGCCAAGGTTACTTTTGGAGTAAACCATACAACTTGATAAAATAACTAAATATAGTTTAAAATCAATTTATTGGATATTTTCTATTTGATTTTATAACTTTTTATAGATTATAAAGGTGAAGTTATTAATTCAAAGAAATCTTTTTTAAGTAGAAATCGATTTTGATAGTCAGTTTAATTTATATTTAATTAAATACACTTAAATATAAATAATTTTTTAATTACAGAGGTGAAAAAAATGAAAGAAATAGTTATTATAGAAGACTCAAGATTATATCAACAAAAAATTAAGGATATAGTTTTAGATATAGGTTATAAAGTTACTGGAGTTTTTGATTATGGTGAAAAAGCAGTTGATTATATTTTAAAAGAAGATAATACTCCTGATTTAATAATTATTGATATTATCTTAAAAGGTAAGATGAACGGTTATGAAGTAGCCAAAAATATTAGTTCTGAAAAAAATATTCCTTTTATTTTCCTTACTATTAGAACAGATAAAATAAAAGATTTTAAAGCTTCTGTTTATTTAAATAAACCATTTAATGAAAAAGAACTAAAAAATAATATAGAAATTGCTTTATATAAACATGAGATTTATAAAAAAATGATTAAAAGCAATGAAGAAAAAGAAATGATATTAAATACAACAGATACTCAAATATGGTATTTAAAAGATTCGCAAACTTATGGTAAGACAAATCAAGCTCATGCTGATTTTATTGGATATGATAAATCATATATAGAAAACAAAAAAATACATGACATTTTTGAAAAAAAAGAAGCTAAAGAATATAAATTAGACAATCAAAAAGTATTTGATTCGAAAAAGAAAAAGATTAGTGAAGAATGGTTAAAAAATGATAACGGAGAGAAAAGATTGCTTAAAATTACAAAAAATCCAAAACTAAATAAAAAAGGAGAAGTAGAATATATAGTATGTTTTGCTGAAGATATTACTAAAAACAAAAGAACCGAAAAGATAATTAAAGATCTACATCAAATATCTTTAGATTTTAAGAAGTTAGAAAATGAAAAACAAATTGTAAATATGACACTTAACGTAGCTGAGAATCTTTTAGATTTTAATTTATGTAATATTATTTTTGTTAAAGATAAGAAATTTGTTTCTGTAGCTTCTTCTAATGAAATTAAGCATGAAACGAGACCAATATCAGATAAAAGTATAGCAGCTAAAACTTATAATAAAAAGAAAAGTTTGATTATAGATGATTTACAAAATAATCAAGAAGCTTTAACAGTTAAAAATATATATAAATCAGCAATAAGTATTCCAATTGGGAAATATGGTGTTTTTCAGGTAGCAGCACCTAAAAAAAGTTTTTTTACCAAAAAAGATTTGGAATTGGCTGAAATTTTAATTTCGTATTCTATAGCTGCTTTGGATAGAGTCTATGCTCAGCGTAAAATAACTGAACAAAAAGAATTTTTAAGTACAATTCTTAAATCAATCCCTGAAATAATAATTTTACTAGATAAAGAAGGGAATTATTTAAATATTTGGGCTTCAAATTCTGATGATTTAGTTGATGATAAAGATAAATTAATTGGTAAAAATGTTGTAGATGTTTTACCTCAAAATATAGCAGATAAAATTTTAAGATATTGTAAAATAGTTTATAAAAATAAAAAGCAAAAAAGTTTTGACTATAAGCTTAATATTAATGGGCAAGAAAAATATTTTGATGCTATTTTTTCTCCAATAAGTTCAAAGGAAAAAAATGTTAAAAGTATAGTATCAACTATCAGAAATATTACTGAATTGAAAATAAATGAAAATAAGCTTAAAGAACAAAAAGCATATTTTGAACAACTTTTTAACAATTCTACTGAAGCAATAGCTCTTTTAGATAATAATCATCAAGTATTAAAAATAAATGAGAAATTCGAGACATTGTTTGGATATAAAGAATCAGAACTTATGAATAAAAATCTAGATAATTTTATTATTCCTGATAAATTAATTAATAAAGGAAAACAATATACAAAAAAAGTGAAAAAAGGTGAAAAAATTGAAAGCGAAAGTATTAGAAAAACTAAAAGTGGGAAAAAAATAAATGTATTTTTACAAGGGTTTCCAATTAAACTTGTTGATGGTCAAATAGGTATATATGCATTATATAAAGATATAACTGAAAGAAAAAAGAAGGAAAAAAAGATACAATATCTTTCTTTTCACGATGAAA
The DNA here is from genome assembly GCA_051744845.1 of Bacillota bacterium. Lineage (GTDB taxonomy): Bacteria > Bacillota > Clostridia > Peptostreptococcales > Acidaminobacteraceae > JBNJDJ01. Next base: position 7,293 of record JBNJDJ010000055.1, on the reverse strand, counting down.
TGACAGGTCTATATAATAGAAGATATTTTGAAAATGAATTAAAAAGACTAGAGTCTTCAAGAAAATATCCAATTACTATTGTAATTGGGGATCTTGATGGATTAAAAAAGATAAACGATAATTATGGTCATAAAAAAGGTGATAAGTATATAATAAATGCTGCTAAAATCTTAAAATCAACAGTTAGGTCTGAAGATATATTAGCTCGTATAGGTGGAGATGAGTTTGCAGTTGTTTTACCTAATACTAATCGTAAAGAGGCAAATAAGTTTTGCGAAAGAATTCAAAAAAATGTTAAAGATTTTAATGATGATAACAAGTTTATAAATCCTTTATCAATTTCTTTAGGTTTTGATGTAATGGAAGACAGCAGCCAGAATTTAAATAATATTTTTAATAAAGCTGATCAGAAAATGTATATAAATAAGGGGAGAAAATAAAATGTAATATAATTGATGTTTAAAGAAGATATATTTAATTAAGATAGCCTCTTAAATCTTTGACAAAATTTAATATGATTTATTAAACATATTTTTCGGTAAAAGTTCTAATTATACAGTAATAATGTTTTTAATATTTAGTGAAAGCCTTTAATATAACCATTTTTAATGATATTCTATCATATCACCAAAAATAACGAGCGTTTTAATAAAAAAACGTTTGAGTTCTTCTGAATCTAAATATGGCTAGATTGGTTTTTTCAAACAATTTAGATAAATTAATTTGTAATTAGAAATTTATATAACTAATTGATTCATTATACTTTTAGAAAAGAGGTAATCGTTAATGACAAAATATATTAAAAGTAAAATATTTAATCGAAGTAATTTAATTTGGTCTGTATTGATTATTACACTTATTTTTTTAAGCTTTGACTATTTTTTAGTATTTCATTCATTAGTTGAATTGTTTTCTATAATAACAGCTGCAATTATTTTTGTTATAGCTTTATATTCACATTCAAAAAATAAAAATGATTTTCTAATTGTTTTAGGAATTGCTTATGGTTTTATTGGAGGGTTTGATTTGCTTCATACACTTACATATAAAGGTATGGGTGTTTTTAAAAATGAAGGAGCAAATTTACCAACTCAATTATGGATTATTGCAAGGTATATGGAAAGTATCTCAATTGTTATTGCTTTGTTGTATATTAATAAAATAAAAAAATATAGCATTGAAAAAATTGCATATTTCTATAGTGCTTTTTCAATATTAATTATATTTACTTTATATTTTAATGTCTTTCCTGTTTGTTATATAGAGGGTGAAGGGCTTACTTTATTTAAAATTATAAGTGAATATATTATTTCCGGAATATTAATTTATGGTCTATTTTTACTTTATAAAAACAAAGATTACTTTAAAAAAAATATCTATAATTTAATTTCTGCTTCAATAATTTTGACTATTTTATCTGAAATATCTTTTACTTTTTATCTTGATGTATTTGGAGACTTAAATATTATTGGACATGTATTTAAATTGCTGTCGGTATTACTAATTTTTAAAGCGATAGTAAAAACAGGATTAAAAAAACCTTATGACTTATTATTTAGAAAAATTGAAATTAAAAATAGAGAATTAGAAAATTTTAATAAACTTTATCAGACTTTTATTGACGCCAATGATAATTTGATATATTTAAAGGACAATAAACTACATTATATATTTGCAAATGAAGCTATGGCTGAATTCTTTAATGAATCTAAAAATGAAATGATTGGGAAAAATGACTATCAAATAAGTGGTAAAGAATTTGCTGATCTCCGTATAAAGACTGATAATATAGTAAAAAATGAAAACAAACGCATAGTTGAAAAAGTAGAATGGAATAATAAAATTTATAAGATAACTAAATTCCCAGTAGAACTTTTAGATGGAAGTTTTGGAGTAGGTGCGTTTATTAAAGATATTACAGAAAAAATGGAGATAGAAAAAGAGTTTAAGTTAACTCAGTTTTCAGTTGATAATGCTCCTGTTGGTGTTTATTGGATAACATCTGAGGGTAGATTTGAATATGTTAATAATAAAGCCTGTGAAATGTTAAATTATACAAAAGAAGAGTTGATTGGAAAGAAGGTATCTGATATAGATACAAATTATCCAGAAGAAAAAAGAAGTTATTTTTGGAAACAGCTAATAAAGAATAATGTTAATAAAATTGAAACTGAACATAAAACTAAAAATGGAGATATTATACCAGTTCAAATAATAAATAAATATATTAGATATAAAAATAAAGAATATGAATTTGCTTTTGTTCAAAATATTTCTAATAGAATAGAAAAAGAAAAAGAAATTAAAAATTTATTATATAGAGATACTTTAACTGATCTATATAACCGCCGTTTTTTTGAAGAAGAAATTAAGCGTCTAGATACCAAACGACAGCTTCCTCTAAGTATTATTATGGCAGATATCAATGGGTTAAAAATTATAAATGATAGCCTAGGACATGAAAAGGGAGACCAGCTTCTAATTAATACCTCAAATTTATTGAAAGAAGTCGTTAGAGAGGAAGATATACTCGCTAGACAGGGTGGAGATGAATTTGCAGTTTTATTGCCTAAAACCAAAAATGAAGAAGCACAAAAAATAGTGTTAAGAATAAAAGAAAAATGCAAAGAGTCTGAAAAAGACGAAGTACCTGTTTCAATTGGGCTTGGAGTAGCTACTAAAACTGAACCTGAACAAAATATTAATGATATTTTAAAAGAAGCAGATAATGAAATGTACCAAAATAAATTAGTAGAAAGCAAAAGTACAAAGAGTAAAATTGTTCAGAGTTTACTTAATACCCTAACCGCAAAAAGTAATGAAACTAAAGAACATGCTGTTAGGATGACAAAATTAGCCGTTGACTTTGGAGAAAAATTAGATCTAAGCAATTCTCAAATGCATCGGCTCTCTTTGTTAGCTACATTACATGATATAGGTAAAACAACTATTCCAAAAGCTATTTTAAAAAAACCAGGCAAATTAACAGATGAAGAATGGAAGATAGTAAAAGAACATTCTAAAAGAGGATATAAAATAGCATCTGCTTCAGAAGAATTTGCTTTAGTGGCAGATGATATCTTATCACATCATGAAAAATGGAATGGCAGTGGATATCCAAATCAGCTTGTAGGAAAAGATATTCCTTATCTAGCAAGAATAATTTCTATAATTGATGCTTATGATGTGATGACTAATGCCAGGTCTTATAGTAAAGCTATGTCAAGAGAAAATGCTCTAAAAGAAATTAAAGACTGTGCAGGTAGTCAATTTGATCCAACTTTATCTGAATACTTTATTGAAATGATGGAAAAAGAATAGTTTATTTACTTTTTCTTCTAAAAAATATACTTTTATTAATCTCATGTTATTTCATGGTTTACATCAATAACATTTTGAAATTTACTGATAACTATAAGAATACGCTAACAAAACCTTAAATTAGATGTGTTCAACAAAAGTGCTGATATTCTTTTAAAGGCTATTTCAGCGCTTTTTTCTTTTTTCATTCTTATAACACAACTCTTAGTGTAAAATTATGTTAGGGAAATAGTAAAAAATAGAAAAATAATTATATGATATTTATTTTGATAATAAATGGGTATAATAAATTATAGGTCTACAGTTAATATAAAACTGACTTTAAGACAAAAATATTTAAAGATTATATAAATAATAAGAATATTAAAAAACCGTTTACCTATTACTATTTAATAATTGGCTTATATAAATATTTTATAAAATTGTTATAATAGTTCAAAATTATTAAATAACTTAAATCCAAAGTTTTGACAGTACGTCAAATAAAAAAGAGGGATTTTTATGAAAGATAATATTAAAAAGTTTTATTTATGGGGAGTTATTTTACTTATTTTTATTTCCTTAAGTTTTTATGTTCAGTACTTAAATAATAATAATTTATTATTAAATAATGTTGAACGTATGAGTGAAATGTCTGTAGATGTATTAAATGAGAGGATTTATAAGTGGTTAGATACTAAAGGTCAATTAATCAAAGATGCTAAAAACTATATAGAAATTAGAAGTCATACTGATAAAGAAATTTTGAAATATTTAGAAGTACTATTAGATGAAAATGAAGAGTTTTTTTCTATATATTATGGAACTAAAAACAATACTATGATTAATGCTAGTGGTTGGGAGATGCCAGAAGGTTTTGATTTAAGAAAAAGACCTTGGTATAAAAAAGCAGTAAAACAGGATAAATTAATTTATACTGATGCGTTTATTAATGCTAGTGAAGATGATATTATTATTACAATAGCTATGCCTGTTTATAATAATACAAATAATGAATTATTAGGAGTGATAGCTGGTGATGTTTCTATTTCAACTATTATTTCTTATGTTGAAGATCAAAATGTGGTTGAAAAAGGTTTCTTTATGTTAACAGATCAAGATAATCATATTTTAGCTTATCCTGGATTAGATTATAATTTAAAGAATGGACTTCCAACTATTAAAGAAAAGTTTGATGAAAATTTTAAAATGAATCAGTTTGAAATAGACGAAGTTAAAAAAATCAAATTAGATGATAAACAAGGATTCTTTTCGTATAATAGAGTAAAAAATACCCAATGGTTATTAGCAAATTTCACTTCTTTAGAATATTATACAGAATCATTTAATCAATTATTAAAAACTTTTTTATTTGCATTTATATTATCACTATTAGTTATTTTAAGTTTCTTTTGGTTAGAAAATAAACATGTAATTAAACCATTAAAACAATTTAATAAAAATATTAAAAATATTGATCTAGTGGAAAATCTTGATTATAGACTACCTCTATCTGATGATAATAATTTTACTTTTCTAAATGAATCTATTAATAATGTTTTACAAAAAACTCAGATGTATTTTGAAAAATTAAAATCAAGCGAAGAAAAATTCAAATCTTATATAAAAAATGCACCTTATGGCGTTTTTATAGCAAATGAAAAAGGTGATTATATAGAGGTAAATAAATCAGCTTGTGAAATTACTGAATATTCAGAAAAAGAATTACTTAATTTAAGTATCACTGAATTAGTACAAGATGAATATACTAAAAAAGCTATAAACCATTTTAAAAAGGTTGATAAAAATGGGTTTGCCAATGATGAAATAGGATTTATTACAAAATCAGGTAAAAAAAGATTTTGGAACATTAACGCAGTTAAACTTTCAGAAACAAGATTTTTAGGTTTTGTAAAAGATGTTACCAAACGAAAAGTAGCACAAAACGAGTTAAAAGAAAGTGAAAATCGTCTTGATACTTTGATTACTAATATACCTGCGGTTATCTATTCATATATTGTTTCTAATGGAGAAAATGGTTTAATATTTAATACTACTTATATAAATAATAATATAAAAAATGTACTTGGTTTTAAACCAGATGAGTTAGTCGGTAATGAAGATTTTCACCATAGTCTTTTTCATCCAAAAGACAAAGAAATATTATTTAAAAAAATTAAGAAACTAATCCAAGGTGAAACCGATTCTATATCTCTAAGTTTTAGATTTAAAGATAAGTCAGGTAATTTCCACTGGTTAAGAGATAGTCAAAAAGTTATTTTTAGAAAAGATAATGAAACGAAAATAGTAGGAGTATGGTGGGACATTACTAAACGCAAGCAGGCAGAAGAAAAAATCCGTTATAAAACTTTTCATGATGAACTTACTGGATTATATAATAGAGCTTACTTTAATGAAGAAATAAAAAGATATGATAATAAAAGACAATTACCTTTAAGTATTATAATGGGAGATGTTAATGGTCTTAAAATAGCTAATGATACATTTGGACATAAAGAAGGAGATAAACTTTTACAAAAAATTGCTCAAATAATTAAAAATGCTTGTCGCAAAGAAGACTTAGTAGCTCGAATTGGAGGAGATGAGTTTATAGTATTACTTCCGAAGACTTCTAAAGAAGAAGCAGAAAATATACATGAAAGAATTAAAAATAACTGTAAAAAAGCTAATAAAGATCCAATTAAACCTAGTATTGCATTAGGATGTGCTACTAAAACTAATATGAATGAAGATATTAATATAGTATTAAAAAAAGCAGAAGACAAAATGTATAAAAATAAAGTACATGAAAGTGCAAGTGTTCATAATACGATTCTTGATTCATTAATAACAATACTTAGAGAAACAACGAATGAAACATTAGAACATAGTGAAAGATTAAAAAAATTAGCTGTAGATTTAGGAAAAAAATTAGACTTATCAAAACACCAATTAGATGTTTTATCTTCATTAGCAGCTTTACATGATTTAGGTAAAATAGCAATTTCTAAAGATATTTTACAAAAACCAGGTTCCTTAACTAATGATGAATGGGAGGAAGTTAAAAGACATCCAGAGGCAGGTTATAAAATAGCAAATTCTTCGCCTAAATTAAGTGAGATTGCTCAAGGTATCTTATGCCATCATGAACGCTTTGATGGTAATGGTTATCCACAAGGACTTAAAGGTAAAAAAATACCTCTTATGTCACGAATTATTACAATTATTGATTCTTATGATGTGATGACAAACAGCAGGCCTTATAAAGAACCTATAAGTAAGAAAGAAGCATTAGATGAACTAAAACGATGTTCTGGTAGTCAATTTGACCCTGACTTAGTTGAATTATTTATTGAAATAATAAAAAATGAATAAAAGCTAAATTGTTCTAAGTCAATAAGCTTTTATATAGATTATAATTTTTACTTGACTAACTATTAAAATTATTTTTATTATATTATTAAGGCATATTAAATTAATAGTTTAAGATTTATATCTTTATATAATTATTATATGGAGGGTATTATGGAAATAGATAATTTAAAAAATACTAAAAGTAAACAAGTTAAAGTTAAAAAGTTAGACCAATCAAAAAACAAAGTTGACCATAAAGTATTTATAGGTGCATTAAAAGAGACAGACTTTGTTGATATTTCTGATATAGATTCTGGAATAAAACAAGTTAAATATTTTAAAAGTAATAAAATTTTTAGTGATATAGGTGAAGAGATAATAGCACAAAAATATGATATTATGGCTTTGAGATTAGGAACTGCTTTAAAGCTAAGTAAAGCTAATAAGAAGCTAAGAAAAAAAGGTTATGGGATATTAGTATATGACGCATATAGATCATATGATGTACAAAATTTATTAAGAAATCATTATAAATATCTATATAAAAAATTTGATTCTAAATATATATCCACTCCTGGATTTAGTAACCACCAAAAAGGTGCATCTGTAGATATAGGTTTATACAATATAGAAACAGAT
>JBNJDJ010000054.1:0-13585 GCA_051744845.1 Bacillota bacterium | reverse complement strand
ATTAAATGATAATAGTTATCACTTTTGGGTATAATTAAATTGAGGTGATAAAATGGATAAAGAAATATTTAATTTTGATAATACTTATATAAATTTACCAAATGAATTATATAGTAAAGAAACACCAAGAAAAACTAAAGATCCTGAGTTAATTTTACTTAATAAAAAGTTATGCGATAAATTATCTATTGATTATAAACTTTTAGAAAAAAGTGGTGGAAAAATACTTTCAGGAAATCAAACAAATCAAGATATGGCTTTAATAGCTCAAAGTTATAGTGGCCATCAATACGGTCATTTTACTAACCTTGGAGATGGAAGAGCGATGCTTTTAGGAGAACATTTAAATAAAAGTGATATGCGTTTTGATATCCAATTAAAAGGAAGTGGCCAAACTAAATATTCTAGAAGAGGCGATGGGAGAGCTACTCTTTCATCAGTACTAAGAGAATATATTTTAAGTGAAGCAATGTATTATTTGAATATACCTACTACAAGATCTTTAGCAGTAGTTGAAGATAAAGAAAAAATAAAAAGACATAGTTTTCAAAGATCAGGTGTTTTAACAAGAGTAGCTAAAAGTCATATTAGAATTGGAACATTTGAATTTGCTAAAACTAAAGGTATCGCTACTTTGAAAAAATTAGCTGATTATACAATAAATAGGCATTTTAAAAAATGTAAAATTTCTAATAATCCTTATCTATGTTTTTTTAAAAAGGTTATAGATAAACAAGCAAAATTAATTGCTAAATGGCAATCAATCGGTTTTATCCACGGTGTTATGAACACAGATAATATATCAATTTCAGGACAAACTATTGACTATGGACCAGCTGCTTTTATGAACTCATATAATCCTAAAACTGTTTTTAGTTCAATAGATAGATACGGAAGATATGCATATTCTAATCAAGGTAAAATTGCTCATTGGAATCTAGAAGTATTAGGAAATGCTTTATCACCGCTTATAGATAAAAATGAATCTAGAGCTAAAATCGAAATTAATAAAGCATTAAAAACATTTAATATTAAATATAAAGAATACTATGAAAATAATTTTACAAATAAAATAGGTATTAAAAATCAAAGACCAGATGATATCAATTTAGTAAATGAACTGCTAGAAATAATGAAAATAAATGAACTTGATTTTACAAATACATTTAGTTCATTAGATGTTAAAAAGAATTTTGAAAATACACATTTATCTAAATGGTCTAAGAAATGGAAAGAAAGATTAAATGAAAGTGAAATGACTAAAAGTGAAATTAATGATTTTTTAAAAAAGACTAATCCTCAAATAATACCAAGAAATTATATAGTTGAAAAAGTATTAAAGTCTAGTGAAAATGAAAATTATAAACCTTTAAATGAATTTTTAAAAGTTTTAAAAAATCCTTATAATAAAAATATTGATAAAAAATATATAAAACCTCCTTCTAATACACAAGAAGTTAAACAAACTTTTTGTAATACTTAAAAAAATACCTCAATCTGAGGTATTTTTTAAGTTACTTTTAAAGTCGATTTATCAATTTTTTTTTCATTCTTAATAGACATATAAGCAGGTCTAATAATTCTTTTATCATTTATTAACTGTTCAATTCTATGAGCACACCAACTTGCTATTCTAGCAGTAGCAAATATAGGAGTATATAACTCACATGGTATATTTAATAACTCATATACAAAACCAGAATAAAGATCTATATTAGCACATATTTCACAGTCTTCTCCCTTTAATTCTTTAAAAATTTCTTTAGTTAATTTCTCAATATTTTCATATAATTTAAAATCATCTAATTTATCTTTAGAAATAGCTAATTTTTTAGCCTTTTTCTTAAGTAAAACAGCTCTAGGATCTGATTTAGTATATACTGCATGCCCCATTCCATAAATAAGTCCTTTTTTATTAAAAACTTCTCCTTTTAAGATCTTTAATAAATAGTTTTTAAGCTCTTTAGTATTAGAGTAATCCACATTTTCTTTAATATTTTTTATCATATTTCTAACTTTAATATTTGCACCACCGTGCTTAGGACCTTTTAAAGACCCTACTGCTGTTGATATAGCAGAATATATATCTGTACCACTAGATGAAACAACATGAGTAGCAAAAGCAGAATTATTACCTCCACCGTGTTCTGCATGTAAAATTAAAAGTAAATCTAAAGTTTCTGCTTCAAGCTTACTAAACTTATTATTTTGACGAATCATATGCAAAATGTTTTTAGCAGTACCAATATCATTTTGAGGCGCATGAATATGTAGAGATTTATTATCAAAATAGTGACTTTTAGCCTGATATCCATAAGCCATAATAGTAGGTATTCTAGCAATCAATTTAATACTTTGTATAATGTTTTTCTCAATTGATAAATTATCTGGATCTTCATCGTGAGAATAAAGAACTAAAATACTTCTTTGGATTTTATTCATTATATCTCTACTTGGAATTTTTAAGATCATATTTTCTGTAAAATTATCTGGTAAATTTCTATAATGGTCTAAAAGTTCCATAAACTTTGAAAGTTCATAGTCAGTTGGAACTTCTCCAAATAACAATAAATATATTATTTTTTCAAAACCTAAATGTCCACTTAATTCAGCTAGTTCATTAATCTCTTTTTGTCTATAAAATAACTTACCATCGATACATACCTTTTTATCATTTTCAAATGTATAACCAATAACTGATCCAATCTTAGTAAATCCAACAGTTACCCCTGTCCCATCAGAATTTCTAAGCCCTCTTTTAATATCATATTTATCATATAAATCAGGATCAATTCTATTAACATTTTTTGAATTATTGATTACCTTATCTAACCAATTTTTCATATAATTTATCCCCCTAAGTTTTTTATAATTTCATTACTAAATTCTTTAGTACTACTCTCGCCTCCTAAGTCTTTTGTTAAAACTAACTTTTCTGTATATACTTTCTCTAATGCATTACTTAAGTCTGATGCTTTTTTATCTTCTCCTAAATACTTTAACATCATAATGGCAGATCTAAGTAAAGCAGTAGGATTAGCAATTTTTTTACCAGCAATATCTGGAGCCGAACCGTGTACAGCTTCAAAAATAGCTTTATCTTTACCAATATTTGCTCCTGGAATAAGTCCTAATCCACCTACTAAACCAGCAGCTAAATCAGATAAAATATCTCCATATAAGTTAGTTGTAACTATTAAATTAAATTTTTCAGGATTTTTAACAAGTTGCATACACATATTGTCAATAATAACTTCTTCAAGTTCAATATCTTTATATTTTTTAGAAATTTCTCTTGCAGTATCTAAAAATAATCCATCTGCTTTTTTCAAAATATTTGCCTTATGAGCTACAGTTACTTTTTTTAAATCATTTTTCTTAGCATATTCAAAAGCTTCAGTTATAATGTTTTTACATCCAGTCTTAGTAACCTTTTTTATAGCATGGATTTCTTCATCAGAAATTACCTTTTCTATACCAGCATATAATCCTTCAATATTTTCTCTAAAAATTGTTAGATCAATATTGTCATATCTTAAATCTAAATTACCAATAGTTTTAACCGGTCTAATATTTGCAAATAAATTATACTTTTTTCTTAAGTGTACATTAATACTTCTAAATCCTGAGCCTATTGGCGTAGTTATAGGACCTTTAAGAACAACTTTATTTTTCTCAATTGACTCATAAACAGATTCGGGTATTAAATCACCAGTTTCTTTTTTAGCTATTTTACCAGCTTTTTGAATATCCCAATTTATATCTATATTTAAAGCTTTTAAAATTTCTTTAACAGCTTCAGTAATTTCTGGACCAATTCCATCTCCAGGTATTAAAGTAATATTATACAATTAAAAAACCTCCTTAGCATAATTTAGAAAACCTCCGACTTTTAAAATATCTATATCTTTTTTTGATCCTATAAATTTAAGTTCAATATTTTCATCTCCAATATTTGCATCTATAGCTGAATCAATACTTAATTGATCATATAAATCTTTAATAATTATCGAATCGAATTCATTTATTTTTTCATAATCTTTTTTATCTTTAAAAACTAAAGGTAAAATACCAGCATTTATCAAATTATCTCTATGAATTCTAGCAAAAGACTTAGCTACAACTGCTTTAACACCTAAATATAAAGGAACTAATGCAGCATGTTCTCTCGAAGAACCTTGCCCATAGTTTTCTCCTCCAATAACTACACCACCATTATACTTTTCACATCTTTTATCAAAGTCATCAATTAGCGTATTAAAAGCATATTCAGACAACTTAGGTATATTAGATCGAAATGGTAATAATTTTGCATTAGAAGGCATTATATCATCTGTAGTAACATTATCTTTTATCTTTAAGACTACATTTGAACTAATACTTTTTTCTAACTTTTCTTTTAATGGAAAAGGCTTAATATTTGGTCCCATATAAACTTCTTGGTCTATATCTTTTTTAGGATAAATAAAATAATTTTCATACACAGGATACTTTTTAGGCTTTTTAACATTTAAATCTATTTTAACATCTTCAGAAGAAACAAGTTTACCTTTTATAGCAGATATAGCAGCTGTTTCTGGACTTACTAAATATACATCAGCACTGTCAGTACCACATCTTCCTTTAAAATTTCTATTAAAAGTTCTTAGTGAAACAGCTTCGTGTTTAGGTGCTTGTCCCATACCAATACACGGTCCACAACTTGCCTCTAAAATTCTAGCACCAGATTTAATAAATGTTTCTAAAGCACCATTTTTTGAAAGTAAATTTAAAATATTACTTGATCCTGGTGAAATAACTAAACTAACATCAGGATGTATACTTTTACCTTCTAAAATCTTAGCAGCCTTCATCAAATCACTATATGATGAATTTGTACAGCTCCCTATAGCTACTTGATCTACTTTTAAATCCTTTATCTTATCTACTTTTACTACATTATCTGGACTATGTGGCTTAGCAACCATTGGTTTAATTTTAGATAAATCTATTTTTAAGCTTTTATCATAACTTGCATTTTTATCAGCCTTTAAACTAACAAAATCACTTTCTCTATTTTGACGTTTTAAAAAATCTAAAGTATTTTCATCAGATGGAAAAATTGAACTAGTAGCTCCTAATTCTGCTCCCATATTTGTAATTGTTGCTCTATCAGTAGCAGATAAATATTTTAAACCTTTCCCAGAATATTCTACAACATATCCAACTCCACCTTTTACCGAAAGCTTTTTTAAGATATATAAAATAACATCTTTAGAAGATACTTTTTTTCCTAATTCGCCATTTAACTCTATATTTAAAACTTTTGGTACAGTCATTGTATATTTCCCAGTAGCCATTGCTATAGCAACATCTAAACCACCAGCACCAATAGCTAGCATTCCTAATCCTCCACCAGTTGGAGTATGACTATCAGACCCTAGTAAAATATTTCCTGGCTTACCAAATCTTTCTAAATTTAATTGATGACAAATTCCATTACCAGGTTTAGAATAAACAATCCCATATTTTTTACAGACTGTTTTAATAAATTCATGGTCATCAGCATTCTCAAAACCAGCTTGTAAAGTATTATGATCAATATATGCAACTGATAAATCAGTTTTTATCTCTTTAATCCCCATTTTTTCTAATTGTAAATATACCATTGTACCAGTTGAATCTTGCGTTAGTGTTTGATTTACTTTAACATCTATCTCTTTTCCAGTTTTAACTTCACCTTTGACAACATTCTTTTCTAGAATTTTTTGTACGATTGATTTTCCCATAATCCCCTTTCTTTTTAAATTATATATTTGTATACAATTATACTGGTATGAAGTATTTTTGTCAAACAAAAAAAAATATTTCCTCTTTTCAAGGAAATACTTAAATTTAAGCTGGAAATTTTTTCATTATATCTTTTATATTATCTAAATTATTTAATAAAATGTCAACTATTTTAGGATCAAATGAATCGCCTTTTTCCTCTTTGAAATAATTAACTATTTTTTCTAAAGACCAAGCATCTTTATAACAACGATCATGAGATAGTGCATCAAAAACATCAGCTACTGATACAATTCTTGAAAAAACAGAAATATCATCTTTTTTTAAGTGATCAGGATATCCAGAACCATCCCATTTTTCATGGTGATGTCTTGCTATTTCACTAGCTAATTCAAAAATCCTTTGGCTTTTATATTCAATTAATTTAGCTCCATATACAGTATGCTTTTTTACCCTTTCAAATTCTTCATCATTTAATTTACCAGGTTTTAAAAGAATCTCATCTGAAATAGCTATTTTACCTATATCGTGAAGTGGAGCTACTGTTTTTAAAAGTTCTATTTCTTTTTTTCCAATTCCATATTCCTTAGCTATAAGTACTGAAATTTCACTAACTCGATATATATGATTATGATTATCTCTAAGTCTAGTTTCAATAACGTCGCCTAATTTAAAAATCATATCTTTTTGTGAATCTTGAATCTCGTGATTTAAAGAAAAATTACTAATAGCTAATGAAAAATTATTTATTATTAATCTAATCATTTTTTTAGTCGTATCATCTATTTCTTTATCATTTTCAATATATATATAATTTTTAACTGAGTCTTCATTTAAAGACCATGAACATACATAAAACTTTTCATAAAAAGTTACTTCACCTGTTTTTTGATTTCTAATTTTTTCAATTGTTTCTTTATCTAAAACTTCATTAATCGATTTATCTATATATTTTTCAAAACTCCCTACTCCAGTCAATATATGTTCATTTTTATTTTCTTTAACTAAGACAGCTCCAGTAAAATTATAATTTGCCGAAGCAATAAAGGCATTTTCCTCAAACTCTAATAAATGAGTTAATTGATATAAAATACCTTGGTAAAAATTCATAAATGAAGAGTATTTAAAAAGTTGTTTAGAAGATTTGACAACTTTTTCTAAACCTTTTTTACTATGATTTATTTTTATTAAATCATTATAAGACCTTATAGCTGAATAAAGGGCAGTATAAACTTTTTGAATAGATCCTTCAGTCTTAGCAATATAATTATTTATTTCATATTCTTTTATTATTTCATCTTCAGGAGCTTTACCAGGCTGACCTGTTCTTAAAATAATACGAACAAATGAATTATCTAAATCTTCTCTTATATATCTAACAACATCTAATCCAGCAGTATCTGTTTCCATAACAACATCTAATAAAATAATAGCTATATCGTCATGTTTATTCATATATTCTTTTGCTTCTTTACCACTATATGCATTAAATATTTCTAACTCATAATCTTTATAAGTAAAATCAGAAAATATTAATTTAGATATACTGTGTACATCTTCGTTATCATCTACAATTAATAATTTTATTTTTTTCTTAGATACATCTTCCTCTTCTTCTTGTAAAAAATCTAGACCTTCAATTAAATCATTCATTAACTACTCCTTTCTCAGGAATTTTAATAATAAATTCAGTATAATCATTTAATTGTGAATTTACGTCTATTTTTCCTTTAAAATCATTTTTTACTATCTCTTTTACTATAAATAAACCTAGTCCTGAGCCACTTTCAGATATCTTAAAATTTTTATCAAATATTTTTTTAATATATTCTTTTTTTATTCCTTTACCGTTATCTCTAATTGATAAAATAATATTTTTTTCTTTTTTAGCAGAAATTTTAATCTCTCCATTTTCTTTATTTTTTAATCCATGAGTCATAGCATTTTTAATTAAATTTAACAAAACTTGTAATAATTTACTTTTAGAAATACTAAGTTTGATATTTTTAGGAATATCTATTATAATATTACGGCCTTTAATTTTCATAATGTCTTCAATAATTTTAATATTTTCAACCACAAACTCTTTTAAATTAAATTTATTTTTTTCATTATAAGTCTTAACTTGAGTGTTTATATGACCAAATCCATTTATTAATCGTAAAGAGGTTTTTAAATATTTTTTTAAAGTTTCAGTATTTTTATGATTTTCTTCTAAATATTTAACTAAAGCCTTTTTACTTAGTTTTTTATTTTTTATCTTTTCATTAACTTTTTCATTTTCTTTTTCCATATATTCAACTAATGTTTTTTCAACTCCAATTACATTACCAATTTCATGTAAAAAACCATCTACTAACTTACCTAAAGAATAATATTTACTTAAATTATTTTTATTAATAAAACAACCTCCTCTTTTGCTTATTTTTTTATATACCCTATTTTTATGTATTTATAGCAAAAATTTCAAATAAAAAAACCTTTGAAAAATCAAAGGCTTAAAATTTATTATTTCTTTTTATATACTCGTCTTTTATCAAGTGTCCAAATAGGATTTGAAAATTCTCCTTTTTCCAAACTACTATCAATTTCATCAAAATCATAAACTCTAGCATCTATAATATCAATATGATGTAATAATTCTGCTTCTAAAAACATTGGTCTTTTAGGAGAACCGTATTCTGGCTCATTATGATGAGACAAAATCATATGTTCAAGTAAAGTTACAACTTCTTTATCAGCTCCACATTCTTCTCCAACTTTTTCAATAGTTTTTATACCCATTATAATATGACCAAGTAATTTACCATCTTTTGAATAATCTGAAACAACTCCTATTTCATCAGAAATCATTTCATTTACTTTCTCAATATCATGTAATATTACACCTGCAAATAATAAATCTTTATCTACAGTTTTATAGATATTTGCAAGAGACTTTGCAACTTCTAACATTCTTCCTATATGATAAAGTAAGCCTGCTCTTATTGAATGATGATTAGATTTTGCAGCAGGATAATAAAGCAATTTTTCTTTATTAATTTTTAAAATTTTTTTAGTAATATTTTTAATATCTTCATTTTCAAAATTATTAACTGTCTCTAAGATTTTATCAAAAGTCTCTAATGGATCTATTGGAGCAGTTACAATTAATTTTTCTAAATCAAATTCATCTTCATTTGCTAACCTTATTTTATGAATTTTAAATTGATTTTCTCCTTGCCATTCTGTAACAATACCTCTAACTTTGACTATATTTCCAGCTTTAAATTTTTCATGTTCATCATTTTGTATATTCCAAAGCTTTGCATTTATTTGCCCAGAATTATCTTGTAGATCCATATCTAAATACATTTTATTATTACTTGAAGTTTTTACATTAAAATTACTAATTAAATAAAATCCTTGAATTTTATCCGAAACATTAAATTCTGATATTAATTTTTCTTCCATTTTATCACTCCTGATATTAAAAAAGCCCCTTAAAAGGGGCTATAATTATTTAATCTAAAATTTCAACATCATAGTTTTCTTTTAAATCTTCTACTTTAGATAAATATAAATCATTTTGCTTTTGAACTGTTAATTGTTGCATAATTTTATCTTTAACTTCTTCAAAGCTATTTTCACTAGCTTCACTCTTACCAGTTACTTTGATTATATGATATCCAAATTGAGTTTTTACTGGTTCACTTACTTGGTCAATATCTAATCCAAATGCAACCTCTTCAAACTCAGGTACCATTTTTCCTCTTTCAAAAGAACCTAATGATCCACCTTTTTCTTTAGATGGGCAAGTTGAGTACTTTTTAGCTGCTTCAGAAAAATCTAAACCTTCATTTAATTCTTTAGCAATTTCTTTAATTTTATCTTCTTCTTTAACTAAGATATGCTTCGCTTCAACTTGTTCACCTTTTTGAAATCTATCTTTATTTTCTTCAAAGAAGTTTTTAGCTTCTTCTTCAGTAACTGTTGCATCTTTAAGTGTTTCTTGTATATTTAACTGTTTTAAAATGTTTTCTTTTGCATTTTCAATTTCTTTTTTAAATCTATCTGTTTCTTCTAAACCACTATCTTTTGCATCAAAGTAAAAAAGCTCTTGATTAATTAATTCTTTAAGTAACATTTGATCGCCTTTTTCACCTTTGAATTGAGCTGCTCTTTGTGGTCCTAGTGACTTAAGTAAATTTTCTTTATCTGCAGTAGTAATTTCTTTACCGTTTACCTTTGCTAAAACATTTGACATTTTATCGTCTCCTAACTAATTTCAACTTACACACTATCAAAAACATCATAACAGACATTTTCAGCTTTGTCTAGCCTTTTTTTTATTTAATCTTCTTTTTGATTATCATCTCTAGGGTCTAAAGGTAATTTAATAATAAATTCTGTTCCTTCATTTTTATTTGAATTAACTTCTAAACTACCATCGTGTTTATTTACAATAGTATCATAACTAATACTTAAACCTAGACCAGTTCCTTTTCCTACATCTTTAGTCGTAAAAAAAGGATTAAAAATTTTAGTTAAAACATTTTTATTTATACCAATACCATTATCTGATATTTTACAAATAACTTCATCCTCTTTATGCATTGTTTTTATTTTTATTAACCCTCTATTTTTAGATGAAGACTCAATAGCATCAGCAGCATTTACAATAATATTTAATAATACTTGATTTATTTCACCACCATATGCTAATATATCAGGTAAATCTCCTAAATCTTTTTCAATATCTGCAATATATTTATATTCATTTTTAGAAATAGTTAAAGTTTCTTCAATTCCTTTATTTAAGTTATATTCACTATATTCTTTAATTTGATCAATTCTTGAAAAACTTCTTAATGACTTAACAATTTCTTTTGCTCTATTAATACCTGTAGATGTATCTTTTAAAAGGTCATTAATATCTTCAATTATAAAAATAAAATCTTGATCTTTTTTAAATTCATTTATTTTTTCGAGGTTTTCTCCTTGATCGTACATCTTAAAAATTTTAACAAATATCTCTATATAATCTTTCAAAATTGAAAAATTAGACCCAACATAACCTAATGGATTATTTAATTCATGAGCTATTCCAGCAGCTAATTGTCCTATACCTGCTAATTGTTCTCTTTTAATTAACTCTGTTTGTGTTTGTTTCAGTTTCTCATGTTCTTCATTTAAATCAATCAATTTTTTAGCTAATTTTTTTTGTAAACTTCTTTCTTTTATAGCTCTTTTAACTCTAGCTATAAATTCATATTCATCAAAAGGTTTTGTTATATAATCAAAAGCCCCTTCTTTAAAACAATTTTTTAAAGCTTCCTTTTTAGAAATAGAAGTTAAAACTAAGACTTTAATTTTTCTTAATTTCTTATCACCTTTTATTTCTTTTAAAACTTCAATTCCATTCATTTTAGGCATTACTAAATCAGTTATAACTATATAAACTGATTCATCAATAAATTCTAATGCTTTTTTAGGATTAGTAAAAGTAAAAATTTTTTTTGATAACTTGTTTTCAACTAATAAATCTTTAGCTACATCTAAAATCATTTTACTATCATCAATAATAACGATTTTCATAATTACTCCTTATTAAATTTTAAAATAATTAATATATCTTCCTTATCAGAATCTTTTATCTCTAAGCTAAAGTTTAATATGTCGGCTAATGTATTTAGAAGGATATATACCGTATTTTGATGTAATTGATCGGTATTTTTTTGACATTCTTTTACTTTTATTAAAAATACTCCCCTCTCATCCTTCAATGAAAAAATCATTGCTAAACTAGTTTTATTTTTAATTTCTAACATATGGTCAAACATTAATTTAAAAAAGTCTATTAACTCATCAATAGAAATATTTACAAAAAAATCATCTTTTATATTATTTACTAAAGTAAATGAATTTTCATTAAAATACTCTATAAAAAAATTTTTGAAATTACTTGATAATTTCTCTATTGAGTTTTTTTGAAAAACAACAGGATATTTAATACTCTTTTTTTCAATATAATCTTCTAGAAAGTTTAATTCATTTTTATACCTCGATTCAGTAATCTTACCTCTTTTTAATTGCAAAGCTAAAAAATAAGAATAATTTAAACTCATTTTATTTAATCTTGAAAGACTATAAAATTCTTTTTTCAAAGAAGCTACAGTTTGTTTATTATTTTCTACCATCTTTTTGAAAACTTCATTTCTATTTTTAGCTGATTTAATAGAAAATTTTTCTTTTCTTTTCATCTCAAATTGGTCTAATCCATTTTCAATAGCAGGTTTTAAATCAGTTTTTAAATCCCACGGTTTTAATAAAAACTTATATATGTCTAATGAATTTATAGTAGCGATGATTTGAGTACTATTAGCATATCCAGATAAAATAATTTTTATAATATTTTTATTAATTTTATTTACTTCTTTTAAAAGTTTTAATCCATCCATACCTGGCATTCTCATATCAGTAACTATTAATGAAATATCTTCTTGTTTAATAATATCTAGAGCTTCAAATGGGTCATGAGTAAAAAATAAATTATAACTTTCTTTATGTAATCCTCTTTTAATAGCATCTAAAACTGGTTTTTCATCATCTACAAATAAAATATTGTGATTGCTATAATCTTTTCCCATATTGACTCCTTAAATTTCAAATTCATCTATTTTTTCATAAAACTTTTCTTCTGGAATCTTTAAAAATTCTAAAACCTTTTTATCTATAGATAATCTATCATCTTTAGGTTTTAAAAGCTTCCAAGACCAATTATTAGCTAAATAAATAACAGATACTAACTCTTTATTAATTACCATCTCATTTAATGGGTCATGATGATATAAAGCAGATTCCACTATTGGTAAAGGTATTTCCCACCAATTTAAAAGATATGCACCAATTTTTTGATGAGTAACATTTACAAGTTTTTTTTCATAATTAAGTCTAGAATCTAAATCAATAGGAGTTTTATTCATAAGTATATTAATTTTTTCGTTTTCATCTTCAGCAAAAGTCATTAAAACCACTCTACCTATATCGTGAAGTAATCCAGCTGAAGAATAATTATTAGGTATTTTCTTTAAAAGTAACTTTTTATATATATATCCAGCCATTTTATTTGTAATATTTGCATGTTTCCAAAGCAAATCAATTGAATCATTAGTTTGATTATCAAATACTGCATTTGCAAGAACAATATTTTTTACATTTAATAAACCAATATACATAATTGCTTTAGATATAGAACCTGTTTTTGCATTATAATAAGCAGAATTAGCCACATGTAAAATTTTTGAAGCAAGTGATTGGTCTTTTTCTATTTTTTTAGTGATTTTTTTAACATCAGCTTTTTTTTCTATTAAATGATTTATTTCCTTAAATAAGGTAGGAACTGTTGGTAGAGAATCTAAATCATTTATAAATTCAAAGATTTTTTTAGAATTTAAAACATCTTCAAGCATAAATGTTTTATAAACAATTTCTTTTAATTCTTCATTTTTCCAAGGCTTATATAAATATAATTTTATCAAATTAGCCTCGATGGCTTCCATAATAGCATCTTTATCAGTATAACCACTTAAAGCCACTCTAGTAACTTTTGGATAATGTTTTTTAACCTTTTTCAAAAGCTCAAACCCATCCATTTTAGGCATACGTATATCAGTTATAATTAAATTAATCTTATATTCTTTTAAAATCTTTAATGCTTCTTTACTTCCTGAAGCAAAAAAACAATTATAATCTGAATTATAAAAAAGTCTTCTTAAAGATTTTAAAATCCTTTTTTCATCATCCACAAATAAAATCTTTTTCATGCTAAACTCCT
>JBNJDJ010000053.1:0-13619 GCA_051744845.1 Bacillota bacterium | reverse complement strand
AGAAATATTTTTAATTTACTTTTAACAAGAATTTAATATCTCTTTGACGACAAGTATTATAATATCAGTAGTTTACTGATTTGTCAATAACTTTTTTTAATTTTATCATTTTTGTTTTTTTAAACCGCAATTAAAATAATATCATATTTTTTATCAAATTCAAGTATTTTTTATATTAATTCAAATCGTTATTAAAATATAATACTTCCAAATAAAATGAAAATTTAAACTCATCTACTTGGAAGTATTTAAAAAATATCGAAAATTAATCATTTAATGGTTTCATTGTAGGAAATAAAATAACGTCTCTAATAGATTGAGCATCTGTTAATAACATAATTAATCTGTCTACACCGATTCCTAGTCCTACTGTCGGAGGTAAACCTACTTCAAGTGCATTAACAAAATCTTCATCCATCATATGCGCCTCTTCATCTCCACCTTCTCTTTTTGCTAATTGCTCCTCAAATCTTTCTTTCTGATCTATTGGATCGTTAAGCTCAGAGAAACCATTTGCTAACTCCCAAGTATTTGCAAATAATTCAAATCTATCTGTAAGCTCTGGATTTTCCTTATTTCTTTTAGAAAGTGGTGAAACTTCTACAGGATGATGAGTAATAAATGTTGGTTGAATTAAATATTCTTCGCATTTTTCTTCAAAAATCTCATTTATTATATGTCCTCTTTTCATATCTTTCTCAATATGTACACCAACTTTATCTGCAGCTTCTCTTGATTTTTCTAAAGTTTCAATCTCATTAAAATCAATCCCTGTGTATTCTTTTACAGCATCAATCATAGAAATTCTTTTCCAAGGTGGAGTAAAATCAATTTCTGTTCCTTGATACTCAACTTTAGTATCACCAATTACGTTTTCTAACATTTGCACTACTACTTCTTCAGTTAAATTCATCATAAATGTATAATCATTATATGCAGCGTATAATTCTACCGCAGTATACTCTGGGTTATGTTTAGGAGACATTCCTTCATTTCTAAACATTTTTCCCATTTCATAAACTCTATCAAAACCACCAACAATCAATCTTTTTAAGAATAATTCATTAGCAATTCTCATATACATATCAATATCTAATGTATTATGATGAGTAATAAACGGTCTTGCAGTCGCTCCGCCTGCAATCGGACTTAATATCGGAGTTTCTACTTCTTTAAAACCATTATTATCAAAATAACTCTTCATTTCTTTAATTAATTTATTTCTAGTTAAAAAAGACTCTTTAACTTCAGGATTCATAATCAAATCTAAATATCTTTGTCTATACCTTAAATCTTGATCTTTTAATCCATGGTATTTTTCAGGTAGAACTTGTAATGATTTAGTTAATAATTTCATTTCTTTTACTCTTATAGTCTTTTCACCTTTACCAGTTTCAAAAACAGTTCCTTTAATACCTAAAATATCACCTAGATCATAAGTTTCAAATAATTCATATTCTTTTTTTCCAATTGTATCTTTTCTTACATAAGCTTGAACTCTTCCGTGTGCATCTTGTAGTTCAAAAAAAGATGATTTCCCCATAACTCTTTGAGCCATCATTCTTCCAGCAACTGATACAACTGTTTCATTTTCTTTTAATTGTTCAAAATTTTCTTCTACTTCATCAGAAAAAGTATCTCTATCATATTTAGATACTTTATATGGGTCTCTCCCCATAGATTGTAATTCTTTTAATTTTTCCCTTCTAACTTGTAGTACTTCAGATAAATCTTCAGTATTACTCACAATACACCTCCAAAATTTATATTAATTTAATGTCATTCAAATATCTATAATATTATTAGAAATAAACTATTTTGTCAAGCTATTACATTGGTTAATCCTAATTCTCTTTATAATTTTCTTGAATTCTTTTACACTTTCTACATGATTTACTTTATTTCTAAGTTTCGCCGCATTTTTTATACCTTTTAAGTACCATCCCGCATGTTTTCTTATTTGTAAAAGACTAGTTCTTTTTCCTTTAAATTTAGCCATTAAATCAAATTGTTTTTCTAATACATCTAATTTTTGACTCAATGTAGGATCTTTTATAATTTTACCAGTTTCAAAATATTTATTTATTTTTTTAAATAACCAAGGATTCCCACGAGCACCTCTACCAATCATAATACCATCACAATTAGTTTTTTCTTTTAACTTAATAGCATCTTTTAAAGAAAAAACATCCCCATTAGCTATTACTGGAATTTCTAAGTTATCTTTTACTTCTTTTATAACATCCCAATCAGCTTTGCCAGAGTAAAATTGATTTCTAGTTCTTCCGTGAATTGCCAAAGCATCTATATTACAACTTTCAGCCATTTTACTAAACTCTACTGCATTTATTGAGTTTTCATCCCAACCTGTTCTAATTTTAACAGTTACTGGCTTATCACTATTTTTAACTACATTAGTAATTATCTTTCGTGATAATTCAATATTAGTCAAAAGTTTTGAACCATCACCATTTTTAACAATTTTAGGAGCTGGACAACCAAAATTAATATCTAAAATATCATTATTATGTTCATTTAATTCATAAGCTATTTTACCCAAATTATCTGGATCAGATCCAAATATCTGTAAAGCAGTAGGCCTTTCTTTAGGGTCAATCTCCATAATTTCCTTAGTCTTTTTATCATTATAAGATAAAGCTTTTGCACTAACCATCTCAGTATAAACTAGACCACAATCTAAAGATTTACATATTAATCTAAAAGCTTTATCAGTAACCCCTGCCATAGGAGCTAGAATCGTCTCACCTTTAAAATCAACATTTCCTATTTTCATAAAATCACCTATTTAAATCATGGATAAATTTTAAACCATCTAAAGTTAAAAACTTATCTATCACATCTATACTTTCAGCTACTTCACCAATTAAATTTGCTAAACCTCCTGTTGCAATAACTTTTACATCATAAGGCAATTCTTTTTTCATTCGTTCAACTATATTTTTAACCGAACCAGCATAACCATAAATTATTCCTGATTGAATACTTTCTACAGTATTTTTAGCAATTACTTTTTTAGGTTTAACTAATTCTACTCGAGTTAATTTAGCTGCTTTTCTAAATAATGCATCTTGAGAAATCTTTATACCAGGTAAAATTGCACCGCCTAAATAAGCACCTTTATCACTAACTACATCAAATGTAGTAGCAGTACCAAAGTCAACTATAATTAAACCTTTTCCATATTTTTTTAAAGCTCCCACAGAATTTACTATTCTATCTGCTCCAACTTCTTTAGGATTATCGTATTTAATATTTATCCCAGATTTTATACCTGGACCTACTATCATAGCTTTTACACCACAATATTTATCAGCCATATGCTCTAAAGAATACATAACTTGCGGAACAACAGAAGATATTATAACACGATTAACACTTTCTAATTTATAATCTTTCATATTTAAAAGTTGCTTAATTAAAACTATTAATTCATCTTCAGTCTTTCCTTTTGTAGTAGATATTCTCCAATAATCTAATAATTTATCTTTTTCATATATCCCAAAAACCGTATTTGTATTTCCTACATCAAATGCTAATAACATAAACTTATCTCCTATATATATTTTTTATTTAATCCTCTAATGGATATTTCGCCAGTAAAAATAATTTCTTTTTCATCTTTTTTATTTAAAACAACTAATTGTCCTTTTTCATTAATATCTATAACTTTAACAATTCTTTCAGAATTTTTATTTACTAAACGCACTTTTTTAGAAATCACATTTGAATACTTTTTACAAATTTCTAAACTAGCATTAATATTTCCATTTTCTAAGTAATCTTTTAATAAATTATTAAGATATTTCAAAAAAGTCTCTAAAAATGTTTTTTTATTTAAATTTTTACCTTTTTCTAAATAATAAGATGTAGCCTTTTCTTTTAACTCACCACTAAATTTCTTATTATTTAAATTTATACCTATTCCTAAAATTAAATAGTTTAACTGATTTAATTCAGCATCCATTTCAGTCAAAATTCCACAAATTTTTTTATGATTAACCACTATATCATTTGGCCATTTAATTTTAACTTCTAAATCAGTTAATTTATTAAAAGTTTTTACTACTGCCGCTGCACCAATTTGAGTAAACAAAGTAGCATCTAAAGGATTAATAACAGGTCTTAATAAGTAAGACATATATAAACCATTTTCAGATTGCCAATTTCGACCTAGTCTTCCTTTACCTTTTTTTTGAATATCGCTTATACAAAGTAAATTTTTATTTTGAAATTCATCAGATTTCCTTTTTAAAAAATCATTTGTTGAATCAATTGATTTGTAATAAAAAGATTTATCTAAAAAATCATATTTTTCAATAATTAAAGAGAGTTCCTCTTCATTTAAATCTTTATAACCACTAACTAATTTATATCCTTTTGAAGAAACCGAGTCAATTTTATAACCAGATTTTCTTAATTTATTAATTATCTTCCATACAGCCGTTCTTGAAACTCCTAACTTTTCACTTATTTTAGTTCCAGAATAATATCTATCAGTATTATCTTTTAAAAATCTTAAAACTTTTTTCTTCATAATTCACCTCAAATATTATTATATATTAAAAATGAATTAAAACAATATTTTAATTAAAAAAACTGGCACAATGCCAGTTTTTTAATTTAACCAAATAATGATAATAATACTCCTGCTGAAACAGCCGAGCCTATTACT
Organism: Bacillota bacterium; assembly: GCA_051744845.1. Classification (GTDB taxonomy): domain Bacteria; phylum Bacillota; class Clostridia; order Peptostreptococcales; family Acidaminobacteraceae; genus JBNJDJ01. Next base: position 8,926 of record JBNJDJ010000053.1, on the reverse strand, counting down.
CCAGCAACATTTGGCCCCATGGCATGCATAAGTAAAAAGTTTGAAGGGTTTTCTTGTTGACCTACAGTTTGGCTTACCCTTGCAGCCATAGGTACTGCTGAAACTCCAGCTGAACCTATTAAAGGATTAATCTTTTTACTAGATAATTTATTCATTAACTTAGCTAATAATAATCCTGCAATAGTACCTACTGCAAAAGCAACAACACCAAGTCCCATTATAAGCAAAGTCTTAGGTGTTAAAAATGCCTTAGCAGTTGCAGTTGCACCTACTGAAACACCTAAAAATATAGTAACTATATTTATTAATGCATTTTTTGCAGTATCTTCTAACCTATTTACAACACCTGATTCTTTAAATAAATTTCCTAACATCAACATACCTACTAAGGCTGAAGCATCAGGTACAATAAATGCAACAATTAATGTTACAGATATTGGGAAAAGTATTTTTTCTAATTTTGATACTTTCCTTAGTTGCTCCATTTTAATTTCTCTTTCTTGTTTACTTGTTAATGCTTTCATAATAGGCGGTTGAATAACAGGCACTAACGCCATATATGAATAAGCTGCTACAGCTATTGCTCCTAGTATATGCGGTGCTAATTTAGAAGCTAAAAATATTGCTGTTGGTCCATCTGCTCCACCAATTATTGCAATTGCTGCAGCTTCTTGTGCATTAAACATTCCCGAACCAATTGCACCTACAAAAGTAAAATATATTCCAAATTGAGCTGCTGCACCTAATAACAGTGACTTAGGATTAGCAATTAACGGACCAAAATCCGTCATAGCTCCTACTCCCATAAATATAATAGGAGGAAAAATTCCTAAATGGTCACCTTGATAAAAATACCATAATAAACCACCTGGTTGATGAGCTTCATGCGGAACCATTAAACCTGCTTCTGGTAGATTAGTAAGTAACATCCCAAAAGCTATCGGCACTAATAACAACGGTTCAAATTTCTTCTTAATAGCTAAATAAAAAAGAACAAATGATACGAAAAGCATCAAAGCTTGACCAGAAGAAATATTAGCAAATCCAGTGTCTTTTAAAAAATTTACAAAAGCATTTCCCATAATATCTCTCCTTAATTATCCAATAACAATTAAAACATCTCCAGATTCAACAGACTCTCCATCGCTACATTCGATAGATTTAATAGTTCCTGCTGACTCTGCATTAATTGGATTTTCCATTTTCATAGCTTCTAATACTAATAATAAATCTCCACTATCAACTGTATCACCTTCACTAACAGCTATGCTTAAAACAGTTCCTGGCATAGGAGCTTTTACACTTTGTCCTCCAGCTACAGTTGGTGTTGATTTTTTCTCTTTCTTTTTAGTTGATTTTTTTGGTTTAGACTTTTTCTTAGTTTTTTTCTTCTTAACTTTTTTTGGTTTTTGAGTAGTTGTTTCTTGAGATACCGTTTGACTACTTTCACCACTTAACTCTTCAACCTCTACATCATATTGATTTCCATCTACAGTTATTCTGAACTTTTTCATGTCACCCTCCAGATTATAAATTTGACTTTAATTGATTGATTCTGCCTACTTTGCCCCAAGTAGGAGTATCATCATTTACTCTAACAATATTTTTTACAACAATAGTACTTGTCGATTTACCCATATGACTTGCAACTGCAGCTGTTATAACTGCAATTAATTCTTCATCATCATTTTCATTCTCATCTTCAATTTCAACTTCCTGAATTTGTTTTTTTTCAGAAACATTCTTTTCTTTATCTTTTATAATTTTTTTCTTATCTTCTTCACTTTGTTCAATTTTTGTAACAACTTTATTTAAAACAATTAATAATCCCCAAATAATAATTAAAGCTGCAAATGTAATAACTACACCCATTACAGTAGTCTCTAAAGCTGCAACAGTTTTTTGACCAGTTGTCATTTGCTCAATTAATTCAGGATCTGCCAACTTTTCTAAAAAATTCATTTTTACACCTCTCTAAAGTGGTATATTGCCGTGTTTTTTATCTGGGCGTTTTTCTTGTTTAGATGCTAACATATCAAAAGCATCTATTAATCTAATTCTAGTTGTACTTGGCTCGATAACATCATCAACAAAGCCTCTTTCAGCTGCTTTATATGGTGTAGCAAATTCTTTATCATATTCATCAATTTTTTCTTGTCTTTTTTTAGCTGGATCATCTGCATTTTTTATTTCTTTTCTAAATATAATACTAGCTGCACCTTTTGCTCCCATTACAGCAATTTCTGCTGTCGGCCATGCATATACTAAGTCAGCTCCTAAATCTTTAGAACACATTGCTAAATAAGATCCACCATAAGCTTTTCTTAATATTAAAGTTAATTTAGGTACTGTAGCTTCTGAATATGCATAAAGCATCTTTGCACCATGTCTTATAATCCCACCAAATTCTTGCTCTACTCCTGGTAAAAACCCTGGTACATCAACTAAATTTAAAAGTGGAATATTAAACGAATCACAAGTCCTAATAAATCTAGCTGACTTATCTGAAGCATCGATATTTAAACATCCTGCAAACATTTTAGGTTGATTTGCAACTACTCCTACAGATCTTCCACCTATTCTAATAAAACCAGTAACAATGTTTTTAGCAAAATCCTTTTGATATTCTAAAAAATCTCCTTCATCAGCTAAAGTTTCAATAACTTCTCTAACATCATAAGGTTTATTAGGGTTTTCAGGAACTATCGAATTTAATTTTTCATCTATTCTATTTAAGTCATCATCCATATCAAATTTTGGAGCTGATTCTAAATTATTTGATGGTAAAAAACTAAGTAGTCTTTTGATCTCATCAAAACAAGCTTCTTCATCAGCTTCTAAGAAATGAGCAACACCTGATTCAGTATTATGTGTTTTTCCTCCACCTAACTCTTCAGCTGAAACTTCTTCTCCAGTTACACTTTTAATAACTTGTGGTCCAGTAATAAACATCTTAGAAGTATGATCTACCATAAAGATAAAATCTGTCAATGCTGGAGAATATACTGCTCCACCTGCACAAGGACCGATAATAGCAGTTATTTGTGGAATGACACCTGAAGCTAATGTGTTTTTATAAAAAATCTTTCCATAACCACTTAAAGCATCTACTGCTTCTTGTATTCTTGCTCCGCCTGAGTCATTAATTCCTACTACTGGCGCTCCTACTTTTATAGCATTGTCTAAAACTTTTACAATTTTTTTAGCATGCATTTCACCTAAAGATCCTCCAAGAACTGTAAAATCTTGTGAATATGCATATACTAGTCTACCATCAACTTTTCCATATCCAGTTACAACTCCATCTGCTGGAGCTTCTTTTTTCTCTAATCCAAAATTTTGACATCTATGTTTAACAAAAGCATCTAATTCTACAAAAGTCCCTTCATCAAATAAAATTTTCATTCTTTCTCTTGCAGTATTTTTACCTTTTGAATGTTGTTTTTCAATACGTCTTTTACCGCCACCAAGCTCTATTTTCTTTTTTCTTTCTTTTAAATCTTTTAGCTTATCCATTTATGTTTCCTCCTAAGTTCTTTCAGTAAGCTCTACTAATACTCTATGAGAACTCTTTGGATGTACAAATGCAATCTTTGCACCACCAGCACCATATCTAGGCTCTTTATCAATCATTCGCATTCCTTTTGACTCCATATATTCAATTGCTTCTTCAATATCTTCTACCTCAAAAGCAATATGTTGCATTCCTTCACCATTTCTTTCTATAAATTTAGCAATAGGACCGTCTTCAGATGTAGATTCTAAAAGCTCAATTTCTGTGTCTCCAACAGGTAAAAACGCTACTTTAACTTTTTGTTCTTCAACTTCTTCTACACCTTCTAAAGGTAAGCCTAATGCATCTTTATAAAATTTTATAGTTTCTTCTAAATTGTTTACAGCTATTCCAATATGATCAACCTTTAATGTTTTCATTTTCCCTCCCTTTTCAATGATTATATTATCAATTTATTATCCGATAGTACACATCTTTTTTAAATTATATAAAGCAAAACAATTAATATATAAAAGAAAATTAACTAATCTGTTTTATATTTTAAACTATCTAAAATCTCTTCACTTGCACTATAAGGATTATTTTTTCTAATTGTTACTTCTTTTGCTAGTTTTTCTAATTTTTCATTCTTTTTATTTATATCTTTTAAAACTTTATTTTTTACTAAATTAACAATCTCTTTTTTAATATTTTCTTTTCTTTGATGATGATATAAATCATTTTCATACAAAAACTTTTTATGTTTTAAAATATTTTCTTTTAAAGTTTCTATATTTTCACTTTTTAAAGCAGAAACCAAATCTACTGTAGGTCTCCAGTCTTTGTCAGAAAAATCAAGCATCATTTCTATTTCTCTTTTCTTTCTCTTTGCACCTTTTTTATCAGCCTTATTAACTGCAAACACATCTCCTATTTCCATAATTCCTGCTTTTATAGCTTGTATATCATCACCTAAACCTGGAACCATAACCATAACAGTAGTATCTACAATTTCCATAACCTCAACTTCTGATTGTCCAACGCCTACTGTTTCTACAAAAATATAATCACAACCATAAGCATCTAATACAGCAATCGTTGCTGAAATGGAATCATTTAAACCACCTAAATGCCCTCTAGCTCCCATTGATCTAATAAACACATTAGAAAATTCATTTAAATCATTCATTCTAACGCGATCACCTAAAATAGACCCTCCTGTAAAAGGGCTAGTAGGATCAACAGCTATAACTCCAATTTTTAAATCTTTATTTATAAAAGATTTAACTAATTGATTGGTCAAAGTACTCTTACCTGAACCAGGAGGACCAGTAATACCAATTACATAAGAATTTCCAGTTTTAGGATATATTTTTTTTAATTTTTCACTAATACCTTCATAATTATTTTCCACTTGGGTAATTAAACGAGCACATGCTCTTTTATCTCCATTTAACAATCGATTGACAAGATCCATATTATTTCCTTACATTATTCTGAATATACTCTATTGTTTCTCCTGTAGGTGTACCAGGTGTAAATATTTCTTGAACACCATTTTTCTTTAAAAACTGAATATCATCATCAGGAATTACTCCACCGCAGATAAATAATATATCATCAGCATTTTCTTTTTTTAATAATTCAGAAATTTTAGGTAATAATGTATTATGAGCTCCTGACAAAATACTTACTGCAACACAATCAACATCTTCTTGAATAGCAGCATTTACAATTTGGTCCACTGTTTGACGAAGTCCAGTATAAATCACTTCCATTCCTGCATCTCTTAGTGCCCTAGCAATCACCTTTGCTCCTCGGTCATGACCATCTAAACCAGGTTTCGCAACTAATACTCTAATCGGTTTCACTTTTACCTCCTTATAACTTTACTGACTGTTGATATTCACCAAATACATCGCGCATAACATCTGATATTTCGCCTAATGTTGCATATTCTTTTACTGCTTTTATAATATAAGGCATTACATTTTCATCAGATTCACAAGCTTTTTTAAGAGCTTTTAATTTTTCTTTAACTTTAGCGCTATCTCTTTCTTCTTTTAATTTTTCAATTTGATCAGTTTGTTTTTTCTCTACTGCCGGATCAACTTTTAATAAGTCTTTTTGAGGATCCTCATCAATTTGGTATTTATTCATACCAACAATAATTCTTTCATTTGTTTCTACTGATTTTTGATGTTCATAAGAAGCATCCATAATTTCTTCTTGAATATATCCTTGATCAATAGCATTAGGAGCTCCACCTAAATCATCTATTTTTTCAATATATTCACAAGCTTGATCTTCAATTTCATTTGTTTTTGTTTCTATAAAATATGAACCTGCTAATGGATCTACTGTATTTGTAATTCCACTTTCATGAGCTACAATTTGTTGTGTTCTTAAAGCAGTTCTTACTGAGTCTTCACTAGGTAAAGCTAATGCTTCGTCTTTAGAATTTGTATGTAGTGATTGAGTCCCACCTAAAACAGCAGCTAAAGTCTGTATAGTTACTCTAACTATATTATTTTCCGGTTGTTGTGCAGTTAAAGTCGAACCTCCTGTTTGAGTATGAAATTTCATACGCCAAGATTTTGGATTTTCAGCACCAAATCTTTCTTTCATAATTTTAGCCCATAATCTTCTAGCTGCTCTAAACTTAGCAACCTCTTCTAATAAATCATTATGTGCATTAAAGAAAAAAGATAGTCTTGGAGCAAAAGAGTCAACATCTAATCCTGCTTCGATAGCCGCTTCAACATATGCAATACCATCTGCGATTGTAAAGCCAACTTCTTGAGCTGCTGTAGATCCTGCTTCTCTTATATGATATCCTGATATACTTATAGTATTCCACTTAGGAACGTTTTCAGAACAATATTCAAAAATATCTGTAATAAGTCTCATAGATGGCTCTGTTGGATATATATAAGTTCCTCTAGCAATATACTCTTTTAAAATATCATTTTGTATAGTTCCTCTTAACTTTTCAGCACTAACTCCTTGTTTTTCAGCAACTGCAATGTACATTGCTAAAAGTACTGCTGAAGGCGCATTAATTGTCATTGAAGTAGAAACTTTGTCTAATGGAATACCATCAAATAATGTTTCCATATCTTTTAAAGAATCAATTGCAACTCCTACTTTACCAACTTCACCTTGAGCTAATTCATGATCTGAATCATAACCAATTTGTGTAGGTAAATCAAAAGCTACCGAAAGTCCTGATGACCCTTGTTCTACTAAATACTTATATCTTTTATTAGATTCTTCAGCTGTAGCAAAACCAGCATACATTCTCATAGTCCAAAGTCTTCCCCTATGCATTGAACCATAAGCACCTCTAGTAAATGGATACTTTCCAGGCAGACCAATTTCTTCATTATAATTTTGGTCTTTAATATCTAATGGTGTATAAAGTCTTTTAACCTTATCACCAGACCCAGAATAAAATTCATCTTTTCTTTCAGGTCTTTTTTCTAAAAGTTTTTCTGTTTTTTCATCAAATTCATTTTTTTCTTCTTTTAACTGTGACAAAACATCTTCTCGGAACATTTTTATCCTCCTTTAATTATCTATCAACAATTGTAGAATACCATATTTTTGTACTTTTGTGTCACTTTTTTATAAATATAATTGTATACAGTGATACCTTTATATAGTTATATATTTACATTTTACCATTTTTGATGAAATTTTGATGAAAAGATAAAGATTTATCTAAATCATGTGGTTCGTGCTTATATTTAAGCCCTTTTGCATTATCTAAATAACTTTGTAATTTATCTTTATATTTAGGATGTGCACAATTATCAATAATTTCTTGTGCTCTTTCAACAGGCGAAAGTCCTCTTAAATCAGCAATCCCTCTTTCGGTAACAATAACATCAACATCGTGTTCTGTATGATCTACATGACTAACCATAGGTACGATTGAAGAAATTTTACCACCTAAACCTGTTGACATAGTTGTAAAGACAGATAATTTAGCATTCCTTGTAAAATCACCAGAACCACCTAGTCCATTCATCATTCTAGAACCTAATATATTTGTACTATTAACATGACCATAAATATCAACTTCAACAGCTGTATTTAAAGCAATAACTCCTAACCTTCTAATTACTTCTGGATTGTTTGAAATTTCCATAGGTCTTAAAATACAGTATTTAGCATAATGATCCATATTTTTTAAAAGTCTATCAAGACCTTTTTTAGATGGTGTAAAAGATGTTCCAGATATCTTTTTAACTTTACCTGCATCAATTAAGTCTAACATTGAATCTTGAATAACCTCAGTATAACAAGTTAGATTTTCAAAATCACTTTCAACTAAACCTGCAAGTACTGCATTTGCTACTGAACCTACTCCTGATTGTAAAGGTAATAAATTTTTTGGAAGTCTATCTTCTTTTACTTCTTGTTTTAAAAAGTCAATAATAAAGCTACTTATTTTTTTAGAATCTTCATCAATCGAACCTAAAGGTCTTACATCATCTTTAATATCTGACTCTACTACACCTATAACTTTATCGAAATTTATATCTATATAAGGACTACCTATTCTATCACCTGGATTTTCAATAGGTATTGGTTTTCTATTAGGAGGGTTATTTAATGTGTAAATATCGTGTACCCCTTCTAATTCTATTGGTTGAGAAGTATTTATTTCAATTATAACTTTATCTGCTAACTTTACAGCTTGTGGTGCAATACCTACCGAAGTAGAAGGTATTATTTTACCATCTTTAGTAATACCAATTGCTTCAACAATTGCAAAATCTATATTCCCTAAATATCCATAAGACATCATTTGAGCAACGTGGCTTAAATGTAAATCTTGGTAATTAACTTCACCATTATTTATCTTTTTTCTTAAATCGGAGTGAGTTTGATATGGAAATCTTCTTTTAACAATATTTTGTCTAGCAAATTCACCATCCAATTCATCTCCTACAGAAGCTCCTGTAATTAAAGTCATATTAACTTCTTGATTATTTTCTTTAACTAATTTACTTAAAGCCTTTGGAACAGATTTAGGATAACCCGATGGTGTAAAACCGCTGGTAGCTACTGTAATTTCTCCTTTTAAAGATTTAGCAGCCTTTTTAGCTGAAACTATTTTTTCTAAAAATTTTTTATCTTTTATTCTTTTTTTCATATTTCTCCTTTCGAATCCTTAATCGTACTGTCAAAACTATTGCCTTAAATATTGGCTCAAAGCCTTGCAGTAACTAGATTTCTTTAACTTTATCTTAACCCCTCCCTCTTTTTTTGATAAAATCAATCCAAAAAGAGAGGAGAACTTACTTATGTCTTTAAAAATTAACCAATTAATAAGCTATATTTTTTATCAATATAATTTAATTAAATTTTTAGTTTCTTATATTGGTATTTCTATTGATCCAAAACCTGATTTACCTGATGATA
>JBNJDJ010000052.1:0-13889 GCA_051744845.1 Bacillota bacterium | reverse complement strand
TTTTTCTGCCCATGCTGATCAAAAGGATTTATTTAAATATATTTCTAATTTAAATAATCTTAAAAAGATATTTTTAACTCATGGAGAAAAAGAAACTAAAGAAATTTTTAAAAATGAATTAGAAAAAAATAATTTTAATGTATATATACCTGAAAAAAATGAAATTGTAGAAATTTAGAAACCTCTCAAAATGAGAGGTTTATTTTTTACATATTTTTTGATTTATCCATACATTTATTTATAGCTTCAATAACTGTTCCTGAAAATCCTTGTTTTTCTAATGACGCAATCGCTTCAATAGTAGTCCCTCCTGGAGAACAAACCATATCTTTTAACTCTGCAGGATGCATATCTGTTTCTAAAACCATCTTTGCACTACCTAAAACAGCTTGAGCAGCAAATTTATATGCCTTTTCTCTAGGCATACCACCTAATACTGCTCCATCAGCCATGGCTTCTATAAATTTAAATACATATGCTGGTGAAGATCCACTAACACCTATAACGCTATCTATTAAACTTTCTTTAACAACCTCTGCTTTTCCAAATGACTCAAATATAGATTTAACTTGATTGAGTTCATCTTTTTCAATATTTTTATTTGGACAAATAGCTGCCATACCTTCATTTACTAATGCTGGAGTATTAGGCATTGTTCTAATAATTTTTTTATCATCACCTATTAAATTTTCAACAAATTCAATACTTATACCAGCAGCAATAGTAACTATCAACATATCTTTTTTAAGACTATCTTTTATATCTAGTAAAACTTTTTTATATATATTAGGTTTTACAGAAAGAACTAATATATCAACACTTTTAACTAAATCTTTTACATTTAAAGTAGTTTTAACACCTAAATTTTCTTCTAAATTATCTAGCTTTTCTTTATGAATATCGTTGACATAAATATTTTTAGAATCTATTATTTCAGAACTTAAAATACCTTTTATCATAGCTGTACCCATATTCCCACTACCAATAAAACCAATTTTTTTATCCATAATGCCCCCTTACTTTTCTAATATTTTTATAAATATTATTTTATTTTTTCAAAAACATATTCAATATCTTTATCTAAAAAACCTCCAATACTTAAAAGAAAAATTTCTTTATTTAAATCTATATATTTTTCATAATACTTTTTTTCCTTAATTTGTTTTAGTCCACTCTTTGCATCACCAGTTTTAAATTCTATAATATATATAATATCTTCAAATTCTAAAATTCCATCGATTCTTCCTTTATCTGTTAATACCTCTGCTTTTACATCTGCACCTAATAAATTCATGATCAATACAAATATTGAATGATAATACTTTTCCTTAGTTGGATAGATATTATAAGGAATTGAAGCAAAAGCACTTTTAAGTAAATCTATGAATTTTTCTATATTTTTATTTATCAAAGATTTTAACATATTAATATATTTTACTTTTTCTTTAGTGTCATTACCATCTGTATATGCCTTTAAAATATAATTCATTAAAGAATTTTTCACTTCATAATTTGGGGTTACTAATTTATACATATCCATATTCATAAATTGATAATTTTCTTTAATCGTTAAATATCCTGTTTGAAATAATAAAGCTGTTATATCAGCATACTTTAAATCATAACTGTTAAAAATATATTCTTCTACTTCTACTTCTTCTAAATTTGATAGATTATAATTGTTTTTCTTTATCATATCTATTAAAAAAGTAGGTGTACCTGTTTCAAACCAATAGTTTTTAAATTTATTTTCAACAAAAAAATTCAAAATTGAATATGGATTATAAACTTTTGTATTTTTATACCAACTGTATCCATTATACCACTTTTTTAATTTAAGCTTTAATTGATCTACAGTTATATCTAATTTATTAGCTGTATTAATCAAATGTTTATCAAAATAATTATAAAGTTCTTTTTCAGTAATTCCTAACATTTCAGAATATCTATTTGAAAGGGAAATATCCGTTAAATTATTTAATTTAGAAAAAATAGATGTTTTAGAAACTTTCGTTACTCCAGTTAATAAAACAAAATTTAAATAATCACCTTTAGCTTTAATCACTTCATAAAAATTAGAAATAAATTCTTTATTTTTTTCAGCTTTCTGAAAGTCATTTATATATTCAATCATTGGCTTATCATACTCATCTATTAAAATCACTACTTTATTAATTTTTTCTAATTTTTCAATTAATTCTACAAATATATCTTTAGGAGAATCATTCTCAATTTCTATATTATAACTTTTACCAATAATTACTAATTTGTTTATTAAACTTTTTTTAAACTTTAAAATACCTTCCTTATAATTAATTTCATTAAAATCAATATGAATTACAGGATGTTTTTCAAATTCATAATTATTATATATCCATTGATCTTTAAAAATTTCCTTATTCCCTTTAAATATTTCTTTTAAAGTAGATATTAATAAAGTTTTTCCAAATCTTCTAGGTCTTGATAAGAAAAAATATTTGCCTTCATCAATTAATCTTTTATAATACATTGTCTTATCAATATATAAATAATCTTCATTTAACAATTCTTTTATAGAAACTATCCCAAGTGGTAAACGTTTTAACATACAAATCCTCCAAAGTCCAATAAAATAAATCTTATAATAATTATATCATTAAAAAATCATAATACAAATTCTTAAAATTCATAAAAAATATTTGAAAACTTTAATTGTATTTAAATCATAAACTTTTATTATTCTAATTTTAATTAAATATTTTGTTCTGTTCTATTAATAATTTCATTTTGTAAGTTTTTATCTAAATTATTAAAATAATCACTGTAACCTGCTACTCTAACTATTAAATTTTTATACTTCTCAGGATTATTTTGAGCTTTTATTAATTTTTCCTTTTTTATCACATTAAACTGTATATGATGGCCATCTCTATTAAAGTAACTTCTAATTATGGAACTTATATTCTCACTTCCTTTATCACCTTTTACAGACTCAGGTGCTAATTTTTGATTAAGAAGTGTACCTCCAGTTTTTAAATGATCCATTTTCAAACTAGAATTGATTACCTTTGTTATTCCTTTTACATCAGCACCTTTAGCTGGTGAAATCCCATCAGATACAGGCAAGCCTTTTAACCTTCCATTTGGACTTGCAATCATAACACTTCCAAAATATACGTGACATGTAGTTGGTAACATATCAATCCTATAATATCCGTCTTTTAAATTTTTTCTACCTGTCACTTCATCGTGAAATATCTTGAAAACAGATTGCATAATCTTATCTGCATACTCATTATCATTACCATATTTAGGAGTTTTATTTTTGACTAAATGTTTAATCATTTCATTATTTTCAAAATTATTCTTCAAACTTTCAACTAATTTTTCTAAAGTAAATCTCTTTTTATCAAATACATTATATTTAATAGCTGAAAGTGAATCAGTAATTGTTCCTATTCCAACACCTTGGATATAGTTAGTATTATATCTAGCTCCACCTGCATTATAATCTTTTCCTTTTTTTATACAGTCATCAATAATTGTAGAAATAAACGGAGCAGGCATGTTATCTGCATATATCTTTTCAATTATATTATTACCTTTAATTTTAATATCTACAAAATACTTAACATTCTTCTTAAAAGCTTTCAAAAGATCTTCATATGATTCAAAGTCTTTAGCTTCTCCTAATTTCAAGCCGATTTGTTTATTTGAAAAATAATCATAACCATTTGTTAAAGTTAACTCTAAAATCTTTGGTAAATTAAAATATCCTGTTAATATATAAGCTTCTTTTCCATATGCTCCAGTTTCTACACAACCACTACATCCACCTTCATATGCATCTTCTATGCTTTTTCCTGCATTTAGTAATTCTTTTATTATAGCCTCAGTATTATAAAAAGCTGGTTGTCCCCAACCTTTCTTAGAAATTTCAACCGATTTTAATAAAAAATCTTTTGGAGTGTTTTTACTAATCTGTACATTAGAACTAGGTTGTAATAATTTTAATTCATCCATTGTTTCTAAAATTAAATAAGAAACTTCATTTACTCCATCTTTACCTTTAGATGTAACACCACCAGTATTTATATTTGCAAAATCAGTATAAGTTCCACTTTCTTTTAAAGTTACTCCTACCTTTGGTGGTGCAGGTTGATTATTAAATTTAATCCAAAAACATTCTAAAAGTTCTTTAGCTTTTTTTCTAGTTATATTATTTTTCTCTAAATCCCTTTTATAAAATTTTATCAAATGTTGGTCTAATCTACCAGGTGAAAATGCATCCCATATATTTAACTCATTAGTCACACATATATGAACTAACCAATACATTTGAATTGCTTGTTGAAAAGACTCAGGTTTATTTTTAGGTATATTTTTAAAATTATTATAAATTTCTAAAAGTTCTTCTTTTCTTTTTTCATCTGTTTCATTTTCATATTTTTTTAATGCTAATTTCTTATATCTTTCTCCTAAAATAATAATCCCTTCACACGCTATTTTCATAGCTTTTAGCTGATTTCTTTTATTTAAAGCATTTTCATCATTCAAAAAGTCTAAATTTTTTATTTCATTTTCTATTTCTAAAATAATATCTTTAAATCCTTTTTCATATATTTTTCCATCAGCAACTGTATGACCTGGAGCTCTTTGCTCCATAAATTCAGTAAATAAACCATTTAGATAACAAGTTTTCCACTTTTTATCTACATTATCAAATATCTTTTTTCTAATAGATCTTTCTTTAAAAAAAGGAATTATTTCCTTTTGATGTATTTCTTTGACTCTATCACTAACTTTGAAAAATATTTTTTCTCTTTTATCCATTATATCTAAATCTTTCATAGTGTGACAACAAAGTTCTGGATAGGTTGGTGTAGATTTAGGACTTTCTCCTTTTTCTCCTACTATTAATTCTTTATCACCAAAATATAAACTTCTATTTTCACATATATATTTAAATGCTAATGCTCTAAGCTCTGGTATAGATACTTTTCCTTCGTACTTTTTATAAGCTTGTTTTAAAAGCAAAGCTCTTTCAATAGAAATTCTAGGTACTGCATCAACACTTTCTTTTCTTAACTCTTGAACTCTTTTTGTTGTACCTCTCATATTATCCTCCTATCCTAGCTATAATATTTTTACTTTCAAACATCTCTTTTATTTCCTTAACTCTTTTTTTATTTGGTTTTTCAAAATCATAAATTTTCATACCTAGTTTTTTTCTTTTATGATCTCCACCACTATGATAAGGTAATAAATCAACTTTTTTTAAATTTAAATCATTCATTAATTTTATAACCTTTAAAATATTTTTATCATTTGAATTAACCCCTTTAATCAAAGGTATTCTTATAACTATATCTTTATGGATTCTAGAAAGTTTTTTTAAATTAGAAATTATTTTTTTATTTTCAACTCCTACATATTTAAGATGTTTTTCATTATCCATAATTTTCAAATCATACAAAAAAGTATCTACTTTTAAAGCTATTTTATTAATTTTTTCAAAATCAACATAACCTGAAGTATCTATTGTTATATTAATGTTGTGTTCTTTCAATCTATCAATTAATTCACTTATATATTTATCAAATACTAAAGCTTCTCCTCCAGATAAAGTTACTCCACCAGAAGAATATTTATAAAAACTTTTATCTTTTAAAATTATATCAACAAGTTTATTTATTTTATAATTTTTTCCTACAATCTGATTACAATCATTTATACAAAATATTGTACAACTTTCACAAAAATCACAATATTCACTTTTATATTTTAAATTTCCATTTTTTAAAAATCGAGCACTTTCACAATAATCAATACATTTACCACAATTTATACACTTATCTTTATCAATCATCATTTCCTTCTTAAAAGATATACTTTCTGGATTATGACACCAACTACAATCAAGTGGACAACCTTTGAAAAAAATAGTAGTTCTTATTCCTTTTCCATTATGAATTGAAAAATTTTGAATATCGTAAATTAATACTGAATCCATTTATTCCTCCTTTAATTGATTTGGAGAATGTATAGTTAATAATTTAACTTTTTTATTTGTCTCGTTTGACCAATTATGTTTTTTACAAGAATCATAGTGAGCACTATCTCCTGGATAAAGAAATCTCTTTTCATCTTCTAAATATAAAGTTAATATCCCTTCAAGAACATAAACAAACTCTTCACCATTGTGCTTATAAGGTTTTAAATTTTCATCTGCTTTCATAGGTAATATTTCTACTATCTTAGGTAAAAAACTTTTTTCTTTAGGTTTGTTAGTTAAAAGATAATGAATAAACTTTTGATTTTCAATTTCTAAAATTTCTCTTTCATGAGACTTGATAATATCTTCATTTTTATTTTGCGTACTTTCAAAAAAAGTTGAAATATCTATTTCTAAGATTTTAGCAATTTTTTTTAAAGAATCTACTGCTATTGAAGTTAATCCTCTTTCAAATTGAGACAAAAAACCTACAGATAAATCTGTCTTTTTACTTAAAGTTTTAAGTGTATAACCTTTTTCTTTTCTAATTTCCTTTACTTTTGGTCCTATATTTTTTTCCATTATTATCTCCTATCGATTGTTAATATTTTAATTAATTATATCATATATTGAAAAAAATTAAAATATATTTTCATTAAAATGAAATGTTTTATGTATATTTATTTATAAATGAACTTTATAATAAAAAACACAATACAATATTTTACAATATGTATTGTGTATACTTGATATATTATTTAATTATTAATTTAAAATCAACTAAAATACTCATTTAATTAAATCTTTTAAAGTCGGCAATGAACTTTGTGCACCATATTTTTGAACTGTTTTAGCTGAAACTTTTGTGGCAAATTTAATAGCTTGTTCTATATTTTTTCCTTTATCTAAACTAAGAGCAATACCTGCTGCAAAACTATCACCAGCTGCAGTAGTATCAACAGCTTCAACCTTTTTCGCATTAAATTTATTTATTTTTCCTTCTTTATAATATAAACAACCTTTTTCTCCTAAAGTCACTATTATCTGACTAACACCTTTTTTTTCTAAAGTTTTGCAAGCTTTTTCAATATCCTTATTTGAATTAATATCAATACCAGTTAAACTCGATAATTCACTTTCATTTGGCATTAATAAATCAACTTTTTTTAAAATATCATCATCTAAATTTTTAGCTGGTGCTGGATTTAAAATCCTAAAGATATTTTTTTTAGATCCTATTTTTAAAACTTCTTTTATAGTATCTATTGGAATTTCTAATTGAATTAATAAAATATCTGACTTTAATATATCATTTTTATTTTTTAAAATATCTTCCCTATTAAGTTTATTATTAGTTCCTGGAATTACAACTATTGAATTATCACCATTTTGATTTACCATAATCATAGCTCTTCCAGTAGGACCTTCTTTTACTAAAATCTTGTCTAATACGCTAGATTTTTTAAGTTGTTTTTTTAAAACTTTTCCATAAGTATCTTTTCCTACTGCTCCAATCATTTGTACATTCCCATTTAACAATCCAATACTTACAGCTTGATTAGCACCTTTACCACCAGGAATTTCTTTAAAACCTTTACCTATAACAGTCTCACCAACTAAAGGAGTAGTTTTAACATTTGTTACTAAATCCATATTTAAACTACCAACTACAGTTATCATTTTGTCTCCTTTTATTTTTTTCTCAATGTAGCTACAAGCTTTTTAGGATTATCAATCATCTTAAAAAAATGGAAAATATTTTTAATTATAATATCACTTTCTAAAATTAATTTACTAAATATACCTTCATTTCCTAAAACTCCAATACCTATCTTGCTTTTACTTATTAATCTTAAATCATTTTGTCCATTACCTAATGAAATAGTATTTTCAAATCCTATTTCTTTTAAAAAATACTCTTTATCCTTTTTTTCATCAATAATTAAAACTTTTATACTAGTATCATCAAATATTTTTTCAACTGTTCCAAATGTATCTGCAGTTAATATATATACATTAAATTTTTTAGTTAATTCACTCATTTTTTTTAAAGTTTCATTAGAAACTTTTCCGTCAGTAGCTATAGTTCCATTAAAATCAAAAATAATATTTTGTATATTTATTTCCTCACCATCAACTTTAAAAATCATACATTCCTTCCTGTCAATTTTGATCTATTAAGATCTTTATCTTGAATAACCCAATCTTCATTATAAAAATATCTAAGAGTATCTAGGGCATTTTTCCAAAACATATTGAAAAACTCTCTATTTTTTTTATCTAAGTTTTTATGTAACAAATGAATTTCAGTACAATAATCTGTTAAAGGAGCACATTTCATGAAATTAATCTCTATAATTGAATCAACTTTTTTATTTTTTTCAATCAAATTAATTTCTAACTTTCTATTTGCCTTTTTTTCAATTATTTTACTACCTAAAGTATCTATATGTAAATCTTCATTTTTTATTTTAAATTCATATTTTTCATTATCTAGATCAGAAATATCGCAAAGCCAAATATTTAATTTTTGAGATTTAGTAAAACTATTAAAGCTTTTATATATGCTAGCATTTAGTCTTGTTGATTGATGAACAAATTTTTTCAAAATATTCCTCCTTGTTATTAAAAAAAGACAGGCTAAAAGCCTGCCTTTAAAATATCTTTTTTAATACTCCATATCAGCTAATCTTTTATAGCCTTGATATCTTTCTTTTAACTCTTCTTGAGCAAGTTCAAATAATCTATCAGCTTCTTCAGGGAATTGGTTCATTAATGTAGTGTATCTTCTTTCACCTGTTAAGAAACCTTTAATATCAAATGTAGGCTCTTTAGAATCAAGAACAAATGGATTTTTACCTTCGTCTTTTAACTCAGGGTTAAATCTCCATAAGTGCCAGTAACCTGACTTAACAGCTTCATCTTCTCTGATAAGACTTCTACCCATTCCGCCTTTAATTCCATGAGCAATACATGGAGCGTAAGCTATAATTAATGATGGTCCATCATATTCTTCAGCTTCTTTTAACACTTTCATATAGTGGTTGTCATTAGCACCTAATGATACTTGAGCTACATAAACATAACCGTAGTTAGTAGCCATTAAACCAAGATCTTTCTTCTTAGTTTTCTTACCAGATGCAGCAAACTTAGCAACTGATCCTGTTGGAGTTGCTTTAGAAGCTTGTCCACCAGTATTAGAGTAAACTTCTGTATCAAATACTAATACATTTACATTTTCTCTAGAAGCAAGTACATGGTCTAATCCACCATATCCAATATCATAAGCCCAGCCGTCTCCTCCAACAATCCATACAGATTTTTGAGTTAAGAAGTCTGAGTTTTCTTTAACATATTCTAATTCATCAGATACTTCACTTGGTACTTCTGTATCTAATAATTCTTTAACTTGATCTCCATACTTTTTAGACTCTTCTCCATTATCGAAGTTTTCTAACCAATTATTTAATGCTTCTTTTAAGTCAGCATCAATATCAGCTTCAACTAATTTTTCAACTTTTCCTCTTAAAGTAGCTCTTACAACATCAGAACCAACTTTCATACCGTAACCGTACTCAGCATTATCTTCAAATAATGAGTTAGCCCATGCTGGTCCATTACCTTCATCATTTTTACAGAATACTGTATTAGGAGCTGTTCCACCCCAGATTGATGAACATCCTGTTGCATTAGCAATTAACATACGATCTCCGTATAATTGTGTTACAGCTTTCATGTAAGGAGTTTCCCCACATCCTGCACAAGCACCAGAGAATTCAAATAATGGTTTTTCATATTGTGAACCTTTAACACTAAACTTATTACCCATTGGATCTTCTTTCTGTGGTAAGCTTACTGAATAATCAAAGTTTTCTTGCTCATCTACTTGTGTTTCAAATGGCTTCATCTCTAAAGCATCTACTGGACAAGTATTAACACATACTTTACATCCTTGACAGTCATAAGGTGTTACTGAGATTCTATATTTATATTCATCTAAACCTTTACCTAATGCATCTTTAACATTCATACCTTCAGGAGCATTTTCAACTTCTTCATCAGTATATAAGAACGGTCTAATTGCAGCATGAGGACATGCAATAGAACATTTATTACATTGGATACATTTATCAATATCCCATTCAGGAACATTTACTGCAACTCCACGCTTTTCATAAGCAGAAGCTCCTTGTTCAAATGATCCATCTTCTTGATCAACAAATGTAGAAACTGGTAAATCGTCACCTTTTAAGTCAGCAATTGGATCTACAATATTTTTAACAAATGCTGGTCTACCTTCTTCGTCAACATAATCATCTTTAACGTCTAAATCAGCCCATTTACTTGGAACATCAACTTCAACTAAAGCTTCTAATGCTTTGTCAACAGCTTTCCAGTTCATTTCTACAATGTCTTTACCTTTTTTACCGTAAGTTTTCTCTATAGCTTCTTTTAATAATTCAATTGCTTCATCAACTTCAATTACTTTAGCTAATTTAAAGAAGCCTGTCTGCATAATCATATTAATACGGCCACCTAAACCAACTTCTTCAGCAATCTTAGTTGCATCAATTGTATAGAACTTAATATTATTTTCAGCAATATATTTCTTTAAGTCAGTTGTTAATTTTTCATCTAACTCATCTTGGTCCCACTTACAATTAAGTAAGAAAGTTCCGCCTTCTTCAAGACCTTCTAATAAGTCATATTTACCAACGTATGATTGGTTATGACATGCAATATAATCTGCATGATCAACTAAATAAGTTGACTTAATCTTATCTTTTCCAAATCTTAAGTGAGAAATAGTTACTCCACCAGATTTTTTAGAGTCATATGAGAAATATCCTTGAGCATATAAATCAGTATTATCACCAATAATTTTAATTGCATTTTTATTAGCTCCAACTGTACCATCTGATCCTAATCCCCAGAACTTACATCTTGATCTATCTTTAGGTTCAGTCATGATTTCTTCCTCTACTTCTAATGATAAGTGAGTTACATCATCAATAATACCTACTGTAAATTCTTCTTTCATATCTTCAGAATCTAAGTTATCGAATACAGCTTTAATATGTGAAGGATTTGTTTCTTTAGAACTTAATCCAAATCTACCTCCAACAACTACTGGAGCATCTTCTTTATTATAGAAAGCTGCTCTAACATCTTTAAATAATGGTTCACCAGCAGAACCTGGTTCTTTAGTTCTATCTAAAACAGCAATTTTTTCAACTGATTCAGGTAAAACATCAAACATATATTCTTTAACAAAAGGTCTATAAAGTCTAACTTTTAATAGTCCTACTTTCTCACCTTTATCTACTAAATATTCAACAGTTTCTTGTGCAGTTTCTAATACAGAACCCATTGCAACAATTACTTTAGTAGCATCTTTAGCTCCAACGTAATTAAATGGTTTATAGTCTCTACCAGTTAATTTATTGATTTTTTCCATATTTTCTACAACTACTTCTGGAACTGCATCATAAAACGGATTAGCAGCTTCTCTAGCTTGGAAGAAAATATCTGGATTTTGAGCAGTACCTCTAGTTACAGGATGCTCAGGATTTAATGCACTTCTTCTAAATTTATCAACTTTATCAAAATCTACAAGTTCAGATAAATCGTCATAATCTAAAACATCAATTTTTTGAATTGCATGAGATGTTCTAAATCCATCAAAGAAGTGTAAGAAAGGTATACTAGTATCAATAGCTGTTAAGTGAGCTACTGCACCTAAATCCATAACTTCTTGTATCGAACCTGCTGATAACATTCCAAATCCTGTTTGACGAGCTGCCATAACATCAGAATGATCACCAAATATTGATAAAGCTTGAGTTGCAACTGATCTTGCACTTACGTGGAAAACACCTGGTAATAATTCCCCAGACATTTTATACATATTTGGAAGCATTAATAAAAGTCCTTGAGAAGCAGTATAAGTTGTAGTTAAAGCTCCTCCTTGTAAAGAACCGTGTACTGCACCAGAAGCACCACCTTCTGATTGAAGTTCACTTACCTTTACTGTGTTTCCAAAAATGTTTTTACGTCCATGAGCTGCCCATTCATCTACATGTTCAGCCATCGGAGATGATGGAGTGATTGGATATATTGCAGCTACATCTGTAAACGCATAAGATACGTGAGCAGCAGCAGTATTTCCATCCATAGTTTTCATATTTTTACCCATTGAAATCCTCCTTATTTAATAATAAAAAATTAACACTTATATTTACATCTTTCATTATAGTATACAATATACACCATGTCAACGTTTACATTTTTATATTTTTTTAACTATTTGTTCGTCTTTAACCTCCTTTCTGCATTTTTTTAAAAAATTTATATAAATATATTTCAAATAGCTGACAATTTAACGAACTTTCTTGAAAACGTTTTCCTATTTTAAAGTTTATCAAAAATAAACTTTAAAATATTAACTTTTTATTTTTTTAACTTTATTTATAAAAGTATCTATCATTTTATCTGTTGTAGCCCAAGAAGTTACTAATCTAATTGCTTTTTTATTTTTATCTATTTTTTCCCATATATGAAATTCAAACTCTTTTTTTAATTCATTAATTATTTCATTAGAAAAAACAGGAAATAATTGGTTTGTCTTTGTTTCGACTAAAAATTCACAATCTATTTCTTTAAGACCTTTTCTTAATTTATCTGCACTTCCATTAGCATTAGATGCTAAATCAAAATATAGATTATCTTTAAATAATTCTAAAAACTGAATACCTAAAAGTCTTCCTTTAGCTAAAAGTCCTCCTTTTTGTTTTATTTGATATCTAAAATTCTTTTTTAATTTATCATTTTTAATTACAATAGCTTCTCCAATTAAACCACCATTTTTAGTAGCACCAATATAGAAAACATCGCTATACTTAGCAATATCCTTTAAAGTTAAATTTTTAGAAGCTTTAATTGCTGAACCTAATCTAGCACCATCTATAAATAAATATAAATCATTACTTTTACAAAAATTATAAATAACTTTTAACTCTTCTTTAGTATAAAAAGTCCCTAGTTCAGTAGCATTAGAGATATATACCATTTTAGGTTTTACCATATGTTCATCTTCATGAAAATCTAGCATATCTTGAATCATTGAAATAGTTATTTTTCCATCTTTACTTTTACAAGTATTTATTTTATATCCACAGGACTCTATTGCTCCCGTTTCATGAACATTTATATGACCAGTATCTACAGAAATAACCGACTCAAAAGATCTTAGAGCACTAGAAATAACTGTTAAATTTGCTTGAGTTCCTCCTGAAACAAAATGAATATCTAAATCGTCCATTTCTATTTTCTTTCTTATTTCATCTTTTGCTATTTTACTATATTTATCATTACCATAACCTTCTAATTGTTCTAAATTTGTTTTAACTAACGTATTTAATATTCTTTCATGTGCACCTTCTGAATAATCATTTTTAAAACTTATCATATTCCTCCTTACCATAAAGATTTTTCACTAGTAGATATTCCTAATGCATGAGCATTTAATGCTTTATATACATCTTTTTTATCTTTAATTAAACCACCAACAATTAATGGTACATTTATTTTTTGAGCAATCTCATCTGTAATTTTATGTATTAAACCTGGTAGTATTTCAACCGCATCTGGTTTATTTTCTCTTACAGATTTTAAACCTGATTTAAGATTAATGGAATCTAATAAAAATAGCCTTTGGATTACATATATATTATTTCTTTTAGCTTTTTTAATCATATCAGCCCTTGTAGTTATTATACCATCGGGTTTAATATGTTCTTTAACATATTTAAAGCCGAATTTATTTTTAGAAATCCCATCTAATAAATCAAAATGTACAAAAACCATTATATCTTTTTGTCTTAAAATATCCATCATTTCTTTTACAACAAAAATA
>JBNJDJ010000051.1:0-14572 GCA_051744845.1 Bacillota bacterium | reverse complement strand
TTTAGCTAATAAACTCGATATCTCTGAGATAATTCCAACTCGATCTTTTCCAACAACAGTTATAATCGCTTTCATAATTTCCTCCTTAAATAAAAAAACAACCATAAAAAAATGGTTGTTGATTAAAATAATTAGCTTTTGTCCATTTACCTGAGAGTTTCACTTTAAAAAAAGCTTTCCCCTTCGGTGATCATTTTTTGATTCTCTCCAAAAGTTCGTCCAATAACGGTCGTAATCTTCCACTATCTTCATCCGATATTTGATTTTAAAAGAGTATAGCATATTAAAAAAAACATGTAAAGAAATTTTAGTAATAAATTTTTTAATTTAAAATTTCTTTGTGATAAAATAAACATATAATATTTAAAAAAAGAAGGTGGTTTATGGAAAAAAAAGTAGAAAAATCGTTAAAATTTATTATATATTTAATTGTATTTTATGGAATACTTCATTTTGAAAAAGCATTATTTCCTAGAAAATATTATTTTTTAGGAATTTTTGTAGTTATATTTTTTTTGGAATGGTTAGTAATAAAAAAAGAAAAATACAAAATGGTCGTATATATTTTTCAAGTTATTTTAATATTTTTTCTAGAATATAATTCTAAATTTATATTAAATTATTTTATCCATATTTTATATTTAATTTTAATTTTTGAAATAATAAGTTTAGAAAAAATTAAAAAGATTTTATTATTTTACCTATATATTTTTATTTTTTCCTCAATAAAATTATATAGACTATTAGAACTTCAGCTTAATTTTGAAAATATAAGTATTACTTTTTTTATTTTATTTTTAGATATTTTAGCTATGTTTTTAGCATACACTTATTTGAATTTTAAAAAGAAAAAAGAAATAGAAATATCTAAGAAAGCTTTAGAAGAAAGAAATAACATATCACGCGAACTTCACGATGTATTAGGTCATAATCTTACTAACTTAATTATGCAATTAGAAATGGTTGATAGATATATTGATAAAGATCTAGATGAAGCTAAAGAAATTTTAAAAGATTGTAAAAAAGATGCTAGGAAAAACTTAAGTGAAGTTAGAAAAATTGTAGAAGAAATTAGTGATAAGAAAAAAATTATAAATATTGAAAAGACAATTGATTCTTTTAAAGAAAAATGTAATTTCCAAATTTATTTAGAAAATAAAAATGATATTTTAAATAATTATACTATTAATAGGATAATACAAGAAGCACTTACTAATATATATAAACACTCTAATGCATCAAAAGTATTTATAAATTTAAATAAAAAAGATAAATATATATATTTTAAAATATCAGATAATGGAGATTTAAAAGATTTTAACAAAGGATTTGGACTTAAAAATATTGAAAGAAGAGTGCAAGCTAATGAAGGTAATGTTAATTTTTTTATAGATAATGGTTTTACTATTAAAGGAGAAATTAAGGAGAAAATTAATGATTAAAATAGCTATAATAGATGATCAAGAATTAATGACTAAAGGTTTAAAAATGATTTTAGAAGAAGTTGAAGAATTTGAAATAGTAGCTACTGGTAGTAATGGATATGATGCATTAAATATAGCTAAAAAATATTATCCTGATATTTTTTTAATGGATATTAAAATGCCAAAGATGAATGGTGTTGAGGCAACAAAGCAATTACTGGATTTATATAAAGATTTAAAGATAATAATATTAACTACTTTTAATGATGATGAGTATATATCTAAAGCATTAAAATACGGGGCTAAAGGATATCTGTTAAAAGAATCTAGATCTGAAAAGATCATTGAGTCTATAAAGACTGTTTATAAAGGAGGAGCGTATATACAGCCTGAAATAGCAATTAAAGTAGTTAATCAATTTAAAAATATTTCATCTAAAGATTTTTCTAAAAATACTTTTGATAATTTTAATGAAAAAGAAATTAAAATAATTTATTATGTTTCTAAAGGTTTAAATAATAAAGAAATTTCTAAAAAACTTTATATTGCTAAAGGTACTGTAAAAAATTATATTACAAAAATCTTGAAAAAAACAGATTTAAGAGATAGAACTCAATTAGCAATATATGGACTTAGAAATGATATAGAAAAACTTGATATTTAAACATGTGCAAAAAGTCATTTAATATTATCTTTTAGTGCATAAAGATTATTAAATATCCTTTATAATTATATTAAATAGATGAATGGAGGATTAAATTATGAAAAGTAAAAAAGTAATTTTTTTAATATTTTTAGTTAGTTTTATTATAGGATGTGAATCAAATAATTATGAAGATTTTAAAAGTGCAGTAGAAAAAACTTCAAATATTGAAAAAGGAAAAATGGAACAAAATATTAATATTAATTTTGGAAAAGAAAAACAAGATTTAGATGAAGTAAAAGTAAGAAATATTGTCTATTATAAAAAGGATAGACAAAAAATTATAAACTATACTGAAGTTGATGACATTGGTTATGACTTAGAGATATATCTTGATAAAAATAAAGACGATATATTAGTGTATCTTTCAAATATTGGAAAATATTTTAAAATCAATTCAAATGAAGATAATTCTAATATAAATAATGAAAGTATATCAAAATATACAGGTTTATTTAATAAAGAAAAAATTGAAAAAATTAAAAATATCTGGAATGAATTAATAAAAAAAGAAAATGTATTTACAGGTAAAGATACAATAGTAGATACTAAAGAAGGTAAAGTTAAAGCAAAGAAGTATATTATTAAATTAAATAAAGAACAAATTGAAAGTTTAAATGATGAATTTAGTGAAATATTTAAAAAGGAAATTAAAAAGTTAGATTTAGATTCAATTATAATAAATGAAATAAACTATCAAGCTTTAGAAGATCAAGATGGTTTTTTAGTAAAAGAAGATACCAATATAAAATTTATAATCAAAAGTGATAAAGATTATAATATAAACTTTAAATTTAATACAATTAATTACGATATTGAACAAGAACAGAATATAACTATTCCTAAGGTAAAGGATAATGAAATGTTAAAAAACTCAGATATTAAAGACTTTGAATTTGATACTAAGTAGAGGTGAAAAAATGGAATTTTTAAAAGTTGAGAACTTAAAAAAAGATTATGGTGATATTAAAGCATTAAAAGGTATTAATTTTGAAGTTAAAAAAGGAGAAATATTAGGTTTGTTAGGTCCAAATGGTGCTGGTAAATCTACAACTATTTCTATTATATCTACTTTGATTAGTAAATATAATGGAAGTGTTAAATATAAGGGAATTGTTGTAAATAAAAGTAATAAAGAGTATTTAAATAATATAGGTGTAGTACCTCAAGAAATAGCATTATATAAAGAAATGACAGGTTTAGAAAATTTAAAGTTTTTTGCTAAGGCTTATGGTATTAAAGGTGAAATTTTAAAAAATAGAATAGATGAAATCAAAGATATAATTGGAATTGATAAAAGACTTAAAGACAAAGTTAAAACATATTCAGGTGGTATGCAAAGAAGATTAAATATTGGAGTTGCTTTAATGCATAAACCTAAACTATTAATAATGGATGAACCTACAGTCGGTATAGATCCACAATCTCGAAAACATATTTTAGATACTGTCTTAGAACTTAATAAAAAAGGAATGACAATTATATATACTTCTCACTATATGGAAGAAGTAGAGTATTTATGTGATAGGATATATATTTTAGATAAAGGAAATATAATTGCTTCTGGAACTAAAGAAGAATTAATAGAAAAAATTGATTCAGAAAATATTTTAAAAGTTAAATTTAGCAATATTTCAATTAAACTTAAGGAAAAGTTAGAGAAGTTTAAAGAATCTAAGATAAATTTAGAAATAAATGAATTTGAGATAAAAACAGAAAATACAGAAAAGATAATGGAAGAGATTTTTGAAATTACAAAAAATTATAAAGAAAATATTTTATCTGTTGATGTAAATAGACCAAATCTAGAAACACTTTTCTTACATCTTACTGGTAAAGACTTAAGAGATTAGGTGATAAAATGTTTATAAATATAATAAGAAAAGATATTAAATTGTTTTTTAGAGATAGAAAGGCATTAATACTTTTAATATTAATGCCAATAATTTTAGCTACTATATTAAGTGTGTCATTAAAAGGTGTTTTTGATCAAGCTAAATTAAATAAAAAAATAAAAGTTGGAGTTGTTAAAGAATATAAAGTTCTAGAAGATAAAAAATATGAAAATGAATTTTATTCTGGAGAGGTAAGTTTAGATCCAGAAGAGATATTCTTTGAAAATTTCTTAGAACAAAAAAGAGTATCTGAGTTAATTGAGTATGAAATAATTGATAAAAAAGAAATAGATGAAAAGTTCAAACAAGAATCTTTTGCTGGAGTTATAGTTTTACCTAAAGATTATTATAAGAAAATGAAAATTAATTTTAATACTGCTTATAAAAGTGAAATTAAATTGAAGTTAATTAAGAATGATTCTTTACCAATTGGATCAGAGATTTTAAGTCAAGTTTTATCAGGTTTTAATCAAAGGATTAATACAATGTTAATAGCAAAAAATAGTTTTTTAGAATATGGATTAAAAAATGATTTAGATGATTTTGAAAAAGGGATTAAAAGTTTAATAGATAATATAGTAAAAAATAATGATTATAAAAAAATAGAATATGGGAAATTAAATGGTTTAGAACCAATAAATTCTAGAAGTTATTATGCAATTGCAATGCTAAGTATGTTTTTATTATTTACTTCAGGATATGCATCAACACTTTTATTAGATGAAAAAAATAATAAAACATTTGATAGACTATTAGTAGCAGGCAAATCTTTTTTAACTTTACTTACTAGTAAAGCAGTCTTAGTTTTCTTTATCTCATTTTTTCAAATTATGATTATGATTATATATTCTAGTTTGATCTTAAAAGTAAATTGGGGAACATTTGATGTATTAATTGTATTTTCGTTTTTTACATCTATAAGTATTGCATTATTAGGTTTGTTATTTGCAATTATTAGTTTATTTACTCAAAATTATAAATTAACTAATGCTTTACAAGGTGGAGTTTTTCAGATTTTAGCATTTTTTGGTGGAAGTTATGTGCCAGTTGAAATATTACCAGAGATTTTTGCTAAGATTAAAATGTTTTTAATAAATGGAGTAATAACAGATGGATATTTAAAGATAGTAATGGGATATGGTTATAAAGAAATTTTAAGACATATTAATATATTAGTTATAAATAGTATTCTTTTTATAATTGGTATATTTATAATGAAGGCGATGGTGAAAAAATATGCTAAATATTATTAAATTTAACTTATTAAAATTAAAAAATGATTATACTATTATCGTTTTAATGACTATTTTAACACTAGGATTAACTTTTGCTTTTAATTTAGGTTTTAATAGTGGATATAAAACACGAGTAGATATTGTTAATAAAAATGGGAATGATGAAATTATTAAAGAATTATTAGAGGATAAAAAGTATAATTTTAAATTATCTGATAAAAAGACTAGTGAAATAAAGTTATTAAACAACAGAATATCAGCTATTTTAGTTTTAGAAGATGATATAGTTAAAATAATTTCTTTAAAAAAAGATGTAGAGATTATGTCTTTTAAAAATTTTATTAAAGAAAAGTTTAGTATTATAAATAACAAAAAGAGTATTGTTGAAAGTATTAATAAAAATATTCCTAATACAAATAAAGAAGATATTCAAAAAAGAGTTAATGATTCTTATAAATATAGGAAAATTTTAAAAGTTGAAGAGATATCTAATTATACTGAAGAAAAAATACCTTATAATCACAACTTTTTTGGATTTAGTATATATTTCATTTCATTTACATTAGTTTATGGTATAGCTAATATTTTAAAAGAAAAAGAAAACAATACTTGGGATAGATTATTAATTTTTCCAATGAAAAGAGATAAAGTTATATTAGGAAATATGATTGTTACAGTTCTAATAGGAATTATTCAATTGATAATCATATTTGGTTTAGGTAGTTTATTATTTGACTTAAATATTTTAAATAATTGGATAAATATAAGTATTATTTTGATACTTTACCTTTTTACGATTACATCAATTGGATTATTTATTTCTACTATAGTAGATACTCATGCTCAACTTTCGACTATTAGCCCAGTAGTTTTAACATCTTCTGCTATGATAGGAGGCTGTATGTGGCCCTTAGAAGTTGTTTCTTCAAAAGTAATGCTTTTGTTAAGTAATTTTGTACCACAAAAGTGGGTAATACAAGGAATTAAAAAAACAATAGTATATAATGCAAATTTAAATGAAATTTTTATAGAACTATTAATAATTTTATTATTTGGTTTATTTTTCTATATTTTAGGTATGTATAGAGTAAGGAATGAATCAATTTAATAAAGGAGGTTTTATTTGAAAAAAGATAAAGAGTTTATAAAAGATATGAAAGAAAATTTAGGTTTTATTCCTCCTGGAATAATGGTTTCTAAAAAACTAGGAGAAGATTTTGAAAATATAATAGAAAAGTACCATGAGGAAGTGTGGGAAAAAGAGAGTCCTATTCCTATTAAATACCGATATTTTATGGCTATAGCTACAGCTATTTTTGAAAAAAATGAAAAGAGAGCAAGATTGGAGATAAAAAAAGCTATTGATGTTGGAGCAACAAAAGAAGAATTACTAGATGTAATAAAGCAACAAATTTGGATGAAAGGTGCACCTACTTTAGTTTTTGTTGCACCGTTAGTTAAATTTATTGAGAATAAATTAGATTAAAACACTTATTTTTTAGTGTTTTAATATTTTGTTTTTAAGAATAAAGAATTTAATATATAATAGAAATATAAAAATAATCAGAGGGGGGGATTTATGTTAATTAAATATTTTGATGAATTAAATCCAGTAGAAGTATATCAAATGTTAAAATTAAGATCTGAAATTTTTATTGTAGAACAAGAATGTGTATATCTAGATATTGACGGTAAAGATATAGATGGATATCATTTATTAGAATACGATGAAAATGAAAATATTGTAGGATGTTTAAGAATTTTAAGTAAAGGTGCTACTTTTGATACTGTTTCTATTGGTAGAGTTTGTGTTAAAGAAAACTTTAGAGGAAAAGATATTGGGACTAAAATGATGCATAAAGCAATCGATTTTATTGATGAAGTTTTGAATGAAAAATCGATTAAAATTTCTGCCCAAACTTATCTAGTTAATTTTTATAAAGATTTAGGTTTTGAAAAGATATCTGATCCTTATTTAGAAGATGGTATTAAACATGTAGATATGTATTATGAAAAAAAATATTAATAATAATTATTAAAAGGCAAGTTTATACTTGTCTTTTTTTAATTTTTTTGATATTATCTCATTAATTAAACGGCGTTTTATTTTATAAATAGTATTTAAGGAGATAATATGTTAAAAAAAATTTCAATTATATTTTTTATAATTATTTTATTAATTGTATTTATTTATCTGTTTTCAAAGAAAAAAATGTTAAATCAAGTTGAAACTGAGAGAAAAAACATTGTAAATAATTCTAATTTATATTTAAATAATGAAAAATATAATAAAAAAGATTTACCTAAAAATGTTTATTTATGGTTAGAAAATACAGGTGTTTTTGATAGTAGAAGAATTAAAACAATTGAATTTGATCAAATAGGACTTATGAAATTAAGCAGTGATCAAAAAGATTGGTGGAGACCTAAAGCTAGTCAAATTATAAATGTAATAAATCCATCATTTCTTTGGACAGTAGACCTTTCTATGATGCCATTTATAAATACTAAAGGAAGAGATTTATTATATAATGGGAAAGGTTCTATGTTAATAAAAATTGGATATATATTTCCGATTGTAAATGAAAAATCAGGTAGAAAAATAAATGAGTCTTCATTAAGTCGTTTTTTATTAGAACTTCCTTGGTATCCAACTGCCGCATTAGAAGATTATATGACGTGGGAATCAGTTGATAAATATAAAGCTAAAGGAACATTAGAGTATAAAGATATAAATGTTAGTGGATTATTTTATTTTGATGAAGATTATAATTTAATAAAAGTAGAAGCTAAGAGATATAAAGAAGTTGATAAAGATGCAATTAGAAAAACTTGTATAGGAGAAGTAAGAGAGTATTCTAAAATCGATGATTTAAAAATACCGACTAAAATCGATGTTTCTTGGATAGAAAATAATAAGAAATTTACATGGTATAAAATAGAATTAAAAGATATTGAAATAGACTATCAATACGAGGAGTTTTATGACTAAAAATTTAAAAGAAGAAAAAAATAAGTTTATAAAAGATAAAATTATTGAAGTGTCTAAAGATATTGTTTCTAAAAAAGGATTCGATGGATTATCTATTAGAAAGATAGCTAAAGAAGTAGGTTATTCACCAGGAAATATATATCAATATTTTGATAATAAAGAAGAGATAATTTTAGAGATTTTAAAAAGTGGATATTTAAAAATAATTAAATCTTTAAATATAGAAATTAAAGAAAAAAAGTCAATCAAAGAAATTATAATGTTTAAATTTGAAAATTATTTAAGTGAAATATTAAAAAGGCCAAATATATATAAATTCATTATGCTAAGTAGTAATCCTAAAATTTTAAAATATACTAGTGTTTTTAATAGAAAAAATATTGATAAAAATTTAAGTTCAGGTATAAAGCTTTTAGAAAAGGAATTAAAAAATGGAGTTGAGAAAAAAGAAATAAGAAATATTAATACTAAAGAACTAAGTAAAGTACTTTGGGCTAGTATATTTGGAATAATAATTAAAAATTTAGTAGAAAAAAATTATAATAAAAAAAATATTTTAGAAGAAATTAATTTAGTAATTAATACTTTTTTTGCAGGAATAGAAATTAATAATTAATATATAAGTTGAATATGTTATAATGTATATATAAATTAACTTAGGAGGGTAAATAATGGAATCTAACTTAAAAACTTATATATTAATGGTTATAGCCACAATATTTTGGGCTGGAGCATTTATTGCAGGTAAATTAGGGATTAATAACTTTACACCAGTTGTATTAACTTATTTAAGAATTGGATTAGCTACTTTAATAATTTTTCCTTTTATGAAAAAGAGAAATAAAGGAAATTGGAAATTAGCTAAAAAAGATTTTCCTATAGTTTTCACATTAGGTTTGGTAGGTATGACAGGTTACCATTTATTATTTTTTAAAGCTTTAGAGTATACGACTGCTAGTAATGCATCAGTTATTAATGCTTTTAATCCCATTATAACTGCAATATTATCAATTATCATTTTAAAAGATAAGTTATCTATTAAACAAATATCTTTAGTTATATTAGCTTTTATAGGAGTGTTTTTAACAATAACGGAATGGAATATTTTAAAAGTTTTCTCAAACGGTATGAATAAAGGTGATTTAATTATGTTAATAGCTGCAACTTGTTGGGCTATTTATTCAATTATTGTAAAGAAAGGTATGAAAAGACTAACTCCTTTGAAATTAACTACATATACATTTGTTGCCTGTATTATAATTTTAACACCTTTTTTCTTAAGAGAAGTAATACTATATAATGCACTTAATGTACCTAAAAAATCATATTTAGCAATTATATATATGTCTATATTTCCAACTGTAGGAGGATATACTATTCAACAGCATTCAATAAATGAAATTGGTCCTAGTACTACTGCTTTATTTATAAATTTAGTACCAATTTTTTCAATCATAATGGCTGTTATTTTCTTAAATGAAAGTTTTTATAAATTAAATTTTATAAGTATATTCATGGTAATATTTTCTGTTTTTCTATTTTTAAAAACTAGAAGTTCTAAAAAATTGAAAGTTAAAAAGAAAGGATTATATGACACAGAAAAAAAGAATGTTGAATGAGAAATTGTATTTAGCCGATGATAAAAAACTTGTAAAAGAAAGAAAAAATGCTAGAAAAATTATTAATAAATTTAATAAATTATCTATTGAAGAAGAAAACAAAAAAAATAAATTATTAGAAAAATTATTTAATTTTAAAGGTGATAATGTATATATTGAACCTTCTTTTAAATGTGACTATGGTTATAATATTTCAGTAGGAGATAATTTCTTTGCTAACTTCGATTGTGTAATACTAGATGTTTGTCAAGTAAATATAGGCAATTTTGTTTTCTTAGGTCCTGGAGTACATATATATACTGCTAGTCATCCAATAGATTCAAAAATAAGAAATACTTACTTAGAGTATGGTAAAAAGGTTAAAATTAATGATAATGTATGGATAGGTGGAAATACAACAATAAATCCAGGAGTTAAAATAGGAGAAAATGTCGTTATAGGTTCTGGTTCTGTAGTTACTAAAGATATTCCGTCTAATGTAATAGCTGCTGGGAATCCTTGCAAAGTAATTAGAAAAATAACTAATGATGATAAAAAGTATTGGAAAGAATTGAAACAAGAATATATTAATGAAATGGGAAATATATAATAGGGATAAAAATCCCTATTAATATTATCTAATAAAATTTGTATATACTTTTTCTATATCTTCTGGAGTTTCAATATTACTTTCTTCTTTTAAATTAAGAGCCCAAGCCATTTTCTTTCCTAATGTTTTCATAATTTGAACTCCTTCTTTATCTTCATGAATTTCTCCAGGTTTTGCTCCATGAATTACATTCCAATAATTTGATGTCGGTATTATAAGTTCAGAATATTCTAGGTATTTATTTAATTGATTTACTGCTGGTATGCCTCCACTTCTCCTAACAGCTGCTAAAGATATACCTACTTTATGTTTTAAAGAATTTCCATTTGCTCCAATAGTATAAAATGCTCTATCTAAAAATGATTTCATAGTTCCTGAAATTCCAGCATAATGAACAGGTGATGCTAAAATAATTCCATCTGCATTATTAATTTTTTCAATCCATTCGTTTACTTGATCATCTGAAAAAACACACTGATTATTTTGATTCTTAAAACATTGATTACATCCCATACATCCTCTAATAACTTTATTTCCAACTTGAATAATTTCAACTTCTATATTTTTATTTTTCAATTCTTCAGAAACTAAAGATATAGCTTGATAAGTATTTCCATTAGTATTTGGACTTCCATTAAATGCGACTACTTTCATAATCCTCCTTAATTTTAAATTAACAATTTATATATTAAGTATAATAGATAAAAAAAGTT
This sequence comes from Bacillota bacterium, assembly GCA_051744845.1. Classification (GTDB taxonomy): domain Bacteria; phylum Bacillota; class Clostridia; order Peptostreptococcales; family Acidaminobacteraceae; genus JBNJDJ01. Next base: position 3,402 of record JBNJDJ010000051.1, on the reverse strand, counting down.
TTGACAAGAAGGTAATTTTGGGTAAAAAGTAATTTGAAAGTTAGCATAGTTAATAGCTAAGTTAAGAAGGAGATTTGTATTTAAGATTTCTTGAAGATATTATAATAATTATAGTTTATAATATAAATTAAGATTTATATTAATAATGATTATGTATATTGAGGATTAATGGATGGATTTGATTAGAAAGTTTTTAGTCTTTGTTACTTTAATAAATAGATAAAACAATTTTAAGAATTGCAAAAATTGACATGCGGAATTAGTGAAAAATTAAAACAAAATCCAACTATTATAATAAAAAAAAGGTGATAAAGAGAAAGTCTATCTGAAAGTTTTATTGAAAGTACAATATTTATTAAATTTAATAGGTAAAGAATTAATCCCTAAATTAAAAAAATTGGAAAGTTAGCAATGAACATTCTAAAAAAGATTTAAAAATTTACTTTATTAAATAAAAAAGTATTATATAATTATAATAAAATAAGGTGATATTTATGAAACAATTAAATGAATTAGAAAAAAATATAGATATATTTCCTCAAAAAACTTTAGATAAAGCTTTAGATTTATATAATCAAAATAATAGTTTTAAAGATGAAATATATTTATTATATATAATGGCTTCTTGTAGTTGGATTTTAGGTAGTTTAAATAAAGCTAATCAATTTTGTCAAAAGATAATTGAAAAATCAAAATTAAATAAATATGTTTTTAAAGCATATAAGATTTTAGGTAATATAGCTACAGATAGTCAAGATTATTTAACAAGTTATGAGTATTATCAAAAATCGTTAAATACATATATTTTAAAAGATAAATGTTTGATTTATAATAATATAGGAACTTTATTTTTTGAATTAGAAAATTATGAAAAGGCATTGTATTATTATAAAAAGGCATTAGAAATTGACTCTAAAAAAGATCATATATTAGTTTATAGTAATATTGGTGAGGTATATGTATATTTAAATGAATTCGATAAAGCTAAAGAGAATTTAAAAAAAGCTTCTAATTTATTAAAAAATTATTCTTCTAATTATGCTAAAGGAGTAGTTAATTTACAATGGGGATTTTATTATTTTAAGGTTAAAAATTTTAATAAAGCTTTAGAATTTAATGAAAGATCTATAAAGGCATTTAATAAATCAGACTTAATGTATAGAAAAATTGAAACATTGATACAAAAAAGCAAAATATATAATGAACTAGATGATTTTATACAAGCAATTGAAATTTTACAAGGAGCTAAAAAATTATCATTAAATTATGATGATTATAAATTTAGAAAAGAAATTTTTTCTAAATTAGCAAAAGCTTTTGATAAAGTAAAAAATAGTGATAAGAGTTTATATTATTATAAGAAGTTTCATGATTTTTATAAAAAAGAAATATCTATTTTGAAAAATAAAAAGAATAATATGTTGAATACAAAAATTAAAATCAAAGAAATTTCTAAAAAAAATGAGTTAGTTAAAACTGAAAATGAAAAATTGAAAGAAGCTAATAGTAATTTAGAGTTAATTAGTAATATAGGTAAAAATATTATTTCTACATTAGATATTAAAATTTTAACTAAAAGATTGGCAAATTCATTGATGGATATTATAACAATTGATTATTTTGGTACAGGATTATATGAATCAAATATTTCTGATAATTATTTTTATAGAGTTAATAAAAAAGAAGTTGTTAATTATAAAAAGAGTTTAGATAAAGTCCCTTTGATAAAAAGAGTATATAAATCAAAAACTTCGATTTTTTCTAATGATTACCATAAAGAATATAAAAAATATAAATCTAGCAAAAAAATTACTAAAACTACTCCAAAATCAATCATATATATACCTATCCATTTTAAAGATGAAATATTAGGTTTTTTTACTATTCAAAGTTTACATAAATATGCTTATAAAGAAAGTGATCTAAAATTATTAAATAAATTAGCTCCTTTTGTAGGTATTGCATTAAATAATTGTATTAAATCAAAAAAATTAAAAGAAAAAAATGATGAAAATATAAAAATAAAAAATAAATTAAAAGAAAAAAACAAAAAGTTGAAATATTTATCAGATTATGATCAATTAACAGATATTCCAAATAGAAGGTATTTAATAAGCTATTTAAAAAAGCAATTAAATTTATCTAAAAGAAATGAAAATTCTTTAGCTATATTATTTATAGATGTTGATAATTTTAAATTAGTTAATGATAAATATGGCCATATCAAAGGGGATAAATGTATTATAAGAGTTTCTAAAATTATAAAAGAAAGTTTAAAAAGAAAATCAGACTTTATAGCTAGATATGGAGGAGATGAGTTAGTTGTAATTTTACCTAATGTTGATGAAAATGGAATTATTAAAGTAATTAAACGTATTCAAAAAAATATAAATATAAATAGATTTCAAAATATATTTTCGATAGAAAATGAAAAAATAAGTTTATCTATAGGAGTTTTTTTAAAAACTAAAGAATTTAATAAACTAGATTATAAATATGCATTAAATAAAGCTGATAAAGCCTTATATTTGTCAAAAGATAAAGGCAAAGATACTTACACTATATTAACTGATTAAAACCATTGAAAAATGGTTTTTTTAATTATTACAATCAAATTATTAATTATTACATTTTATAAAATTTTATCTATATTTTTGATAATATTATTTTAAATAAAAAAGATTGAAAGTCTAACTTCCAATCTAAAAGCTAATAAAATTAATTGATTAGTCTAAATGTTCAATAAAATCTTTAATTAATTTCTTTAAAAACTCTACATCTTTTTTATTAAGTTTTTGTTCAACTTTATAAGGAATGATAGGTTCAGAAATAATAGTTTTATTATTACTTCTTCCTAAAAGGTAATCAGTACTGACATTAAAAAAATCAGCAATCGCTTCTAGAATATCTTGTTTTGGTTGCCGCATTCCATTTTCATATCTAGATATAGTAGATTTAGTTGTTCCAATTTCATTAGCTAACTCCTCTAGAGTCATATTTTTACTTTGTCGTAATTCTTTTAAACGATCTTTGAAGGTTGCCATATCATCACCTCTTCATAATTATAACTCAAATTGGAACTAATGTTTAACAAGTTGCCATAAATACAACAAAAATTGCATTTGCTATTGACTTGTTCCTGAATGGTAATATATAATCAAGATAAGTAATGACGTTTATAATATTTAGTTTAAGTTTTTAATATTTTATTTATACATAAATCATCTCATATATATTATATCGACATAATCAAACTAAATAATTAGATATAAAAATTAAAGTTTAATAAGAGTTACTAAACTTTTTAATTAATAAAAGGGGACATTATGAAAAATAACAAAAAATCAACTAATAATAAATTTGAATATTTATTTTCCGAAAGTTCTTTAGGAATATTTTTTT
>JBNJDJ010000050.1:0-14592 GCA_051744845.1 Bacillota bacterium | reverse complement strand
GTAGTATGTTTTTTCTATGCGGAAGTAGCTCAGTGGTAGAGCATCGCCTTGCCAAGGCGAGGGTCGCGAGTTCAAATCTCGTTTTCCGCTCCAAAGAAAAAATAATAAGCGGGTGTAGCTCAGTGGTAGAGCCCTGGCCTTCCAAGCCAGTCGCGAGGGTTCAATTCCCTTCACCCGCTCCAAATGAGGCGGCATCGCCAAGTGGTAAGGCAGAGGTCTGCAAAATCTCTATTCCCCAGTTCAAATCTGGGTGCCGCCTCCAATATAAAATAAAATGCGCTCTTAGCTCAGTTGGATAGAGTGAGTGACTACGAATCACTAGGTCGTGGGTTCGAATCCCTCAGAGCGCGCCATATGGAATTTGATTTTGATATATATTTGTTATAATACGTGATTTACGTTTTATATAATCTAAAACTAAATTAAACCATTTTTTAAAGTTCCTTAAATGAACTTTAAGGAACTTTATATTTTTTAATGCTGGGAATTAGCCAAGTCGGTAAGGCAGCGGGTTTTGATCTCGTCATGCACAGGTTCGAATCCTGTATTCCCAACCAAATAAGACCCATTAGCTCAGTTGGTAGAGCATCTGACTTTTAATCAGGGTGTCCGGCGTTCAAATCGCCGATGGGTCACCAAATAAGGCGGCATCGCCAAGTGGTAAGGCAGAGGTCTGCAAAATCTCTATTCCCCAGTTCAAATCTGGGTGCCGCCTCCATTTAAATAGACATAGATTTATGTCTATTTTTGTTTTTTGAAATTATATATTTGTTTAATATACATAGTAGTATATAATATGGTAAAGTCAGTTGAATAATAGGAGTAAATATGTCTAAAAAGGAAATTTTCAAAGGTAAATGTTTATATCTAGATCATGAAGGAAAAGGAGTAGTTAAGTATCATAATAGAAATTTAAGTGTTCCATATTTAATGCCAGGTGAAAAGGCAAAAATAGAGTTTATTAAAAATAAAAATAAAGAAGATGAAATAAATATTTTAGAATTAAAAAATGAATCTAAAGATGCAACTGAAGCTAGATGTGAGTATTATTTTGAATGTGGAGCATGTCATTTGCAACATATGAAATATAAGGCTCAATTAAGATTTAAAGAAAAGGAAGTTGAAAGAGCTTTATATAAATTTGGAGAAATTAATCCAATTATACAGATGGATAATCCGTATAATTATCGAAATAAAGTTCATTCTACTTTCGCTGAAACACAAAATGGTAAAATTGTATCTGGACTTTATAAAGAGAATACTCATAGTATAGTTCCAATCGAAAGATGTATTATTCAAGATCCTAAGGCAGATGAAATTTTACAATCAATTAGAAAAATATTTAAGAAACATAAAATGCATATGTATAATGAATATAGTAAAAAAGGTTTTTTAAGACATGTTTTAATTAGAACTGGTTTTAGTAGTAATGAAGTAATGGTTGTTTTTGTTGTTGCTCATAATAGATTTCATTCGAAAAATAAAATAATAAATGAATTATTAAATAAACACCCTGAAATTTCTACAATCATTATGAACATTAATAATAAAGATACTAGTATGGTTTTAGGGGAAAAAGAAAAAGTATTATACGGAAATGGAAAAATACTTGACACACTTTGTGGTCTTGATTTTTTAATTTCTTCTAAGTCTTTTTATCAAGTTAATCCAGTTCAAACTAAAAAACTTTATGAAAAAGCAATGGAATTTGCAGATATATCTAATAAAGACATAGTTTTAGATGCATATTGTGGTATAGGTACAATTGGTTTATTAGCTGCTAAAAGAGCTAAAAAAGTTTATGGAGTTGAATTAAACGAATCAGCGATTAATAATGCTAAGAAAAATGCTAAATTAAACTCAATAGAAAATATTAATTTTTTTGAAGCAGATGCTAGCGATTTTATAAAAGGACTAGTTGAAGAAAATTATCCAGTTGATATTATATTTTTAGATCCTCCTAGAGAGGGTAGTGACAAAAAGTTTTTATCATCTGTAGTTAAATTAAAACCTAAAAAAGTCATATATATATCTTGTAATCCGAAAACTCAAAAAAGAGATGTAAAGTATTTAACAAAGCATAATTATAAAGTTAAAGAAATACAACCAGTCGATCTATTCCCACAGACTTATCACGTAGAAAATATATGTTTGCTAGAAAGGACAGATTAATAATTGAACTCTTTTTTTAAAAATGATAATATAATTATGGTATGGAAGGGGGAAAAATGAGTATAAAGCGTTTTGAAGGAACTGGTCGTATGAGTAGAGTAGTTGAACACAATGATACACTTTATTTATGTGGACAAACTAGTTCTAAACCAGATATTAAGTCACAGACAAAAGAGGTTTTAGAAAAAATAGAAGATTTATTAGAAAAATATGATTCTGATAAACATAATATTTTATCAGTAAAAGTGTATTTAAAAGATATTGAAATGTTTGATGAAATGAATAAGGCTTGGGATTCATGGGTTGATAAAGGGCATGAACCTGCTAGAGCTTGTGTAGAGGCTAAATTAGCAAGAAAACACTTATTAGTAGAAATGTCTGTTATTGCTGCTAAAAAGTAAATATAGTATAAAAATGACTCTTAAAGAGTCATTTTTTAGTTATATTCTTTCATTATTTTTAAATTTTCATTAAACAAATTTGGAGCGATATTTTCTTTTAAATCTTTTCCCCAAGTGTTTAAATATTTATGGTTTTTAGAATATTTCATAGGAATAGGATGAGTTCCAGCCACTACTTTTATATTGTAGTTTTTTTCTATAAAGTTTTTAAAATGTTTTAAGTTAGGACAAGGTGGATAGCCTACAACCATACCTGTAGCTAAATGAATAACATCAGCTCCATTATCAATCATTTCTTTAGGTACATATTCTATATTCCCCCCAGGACAACCTCCACAATATGAATATCCAACTAGTGTTAATTTTTCATCTTTTTCATAAATTTTAAAGGCACCTTCTTTTTTTCTCATAGATTTTAAACATTTGCCACCGCCGCAGTTTTGATATCTTCCACAAATTATAATACCAATATTTGTCATTTTTACCTCCTTAATATTTTTTAATTTTATATGTATTATATCCCATATATTCAATCTTTTTAATATTCTTATCATTATCTAATTTAGTAAAAATCTTATCAATATCTTTTATATCTTTACTTTTAAGAAAAGTATCTATTTCATGTTGATTCATTGGATGTCTTTTGATAATACTTAATATTGCTTGGTATGGATTTGTATTAATACTATCGAAACCTTCTGAAATTAAATTATTAATAGAAGTAGCTTTTAAAATTTCACATGCTCTTTTTATTTTTTGATTATTTGGTTGTTTTATATAAGTTTCAGCTGGAGGGCGTACCGGAGTATTTATAAAGATTTTTTTATAATTTATTTTTGTTAATTTTTTCTTGAATTTACGTATAGAATCTATATCGTCATTAATATCTTTTAAAAGCATTATTTCAATCCAGATTTGACCTTCAAATTCTTTTGAAAATTGAATTAATCCATTATAAAATTTATTGAAAGTAATTTTTTTAAAAGGGCGGTTTATTTTTTTAAATAATTTTTGATTATATGCATCAAAAGATGGTAAAACTATATCAGCATTCATTAATTTTTTTCGTATGTCTTTTTTGTATAATAAAGCTCCGTTAGTAATAACAGCTACTGGTTTATCAGATGATTTTTTTATTAGATTAATTAATTTATCAATATGTAAATAAAGTGTTGGTTCACCTTCACCAACAATTGTAATAACATCAAAAGAAGAATTATTTGTTAAATAATCATTTATTTCACTTAAGATCTTTTCTTTTGCTATAAATTCTTCACAAGTATTAGTCATATTTTTAGTTTTTCCTAATTGACAGTATACACAAGATAGATTACATATTTTTTTTAAAATAGGACTTATTCCAAGGGAAATCCCCATTCTACGAGATGGTACAGGACCATATATATAATTATATTTTTTCATAATGCCTCCTTAATCAAAGTATTAGACATATGTTACTTTAAGTATAACATAAAGTAATAATTATATTAATAAATATTTATAAAATTTTTGGGTATAAATGAAATATAACTAAATTTAAGAATAAAGGAGAAAATATGGAACATAATCATCAAAATCATACTCATAGTGATAAAAGTATTAAAAATATAAAATCAGCATTCATTTTAAATTTTACATTTACTATCATTGAAGTAATTGGTGGTTTATTAACAAATAGTATGGCTATATTAGCTGATGCTTTACATGATTTAGGAGACTCTATTTCTTTACTTACTTCATATTTTTTACAAAAATATTCGAAAAAATCTAGTGATAAGAATTTTACCTTTGGATATGCTAGGTTTTCATTATTAGCTGCTTTAATAAATAGTGTTATTTTAGTAATTGGTTCTTTATTTATTTTTTTTAAAGCTATTCCAAGACTTATAAATCCTGAACCAGTTAATCCAAAAGGAATGCTTATATTAGCTGTAATAGGTATAGTTGTAAATTCAATTGCTGCTTATAGATTAAATAAAGGTACATCTTTAAATGAAAAAGTAGTTAGTTGGCATATGATAGAAGATTTATTAGGTTGGATATCTGTTTTAGTAGTAAGTATAATTTTAATTTATAAAAAAATATATATTTTAGATGCATTATTATCAATAGGGCTTAATATATTCATTTTATATAATATATTGAAAAAATTAAAAAAGGTTTTAAAACTTTTTTTACAAGGTGTTCCTGACGATATTTCTATTGAAAATATTGAAAAAACAATTAAAGATAATAATTTGGTATTAGATGTACATCATATTCATATTTGGAGTATGGAAGGTGAAAAGAATCTATTAACAGCACATGTTGTAGTAAAGGATAGTATATCTAAAAATGCTATTATAGAGTTAAAAGAAAATCTTAAAAATAAATTATTAAAAAATAAAATACATCATACTACTATAGAAATAGATTTTGAAAGTGAAGATTGTAAAGATTTGAAACATTAAAAAATCACAGTTTGAAGACTGTGATCTTTATTTATAATTTTTTCCAAAAAGTTCTATCTTCTCTAGGTGGAAGTGAAGAAGATCCTTTACCTCGCCAACTTATATCTTCTGGATCTAACCCAGTTTCTTTAGTTATTAATTTTTTAACTCTAGGTCCACAAAATGTTCCTTGACATGGTCCCATTCCTGCTCTTGTTCTTCTTTTTATAGCATCAAGTGAATCAATAGGTATACCTCTATTAATAGCATCAATAATTTCAGCTTCTGTAACTTTTTCACATCGGCATATAATATTCTTTTCAGGATTTTCATGATCTATTTCACCATCAAAGTTTTCATCTTTAGGTACAATTATTGCTTTTCTTGTTGGATCAAAATCAGGATCTAGTTTAATATTAGGTTCTAATTTAGTAATAATATCTTTTATATGTTTAGCAATAGCTGGACTAGAAGTAAGACCAGGAGACTCTATTCCTGCTACATTAATAAAATTATCAACATTAGTTTCACCAATTATAAAGTCGTGCTTAGAGCTAGTTGCTCTTATACCAGAAAAAGATCTCAAAGTATATTTTAAGTCAAAATCTTTTACAGTTTTTCGAGCCTTTTTTACTATATATTTAAGATTTTCCAAATTAGTTCCAATTTCAGATGGATCATCCATCTCTTGAGCATTTGGCCCAATCATTAAATTACCATGAAAAGTTTTAGTTACTAAAATACCTTTTCCTTTATCTGATGGTGCTTGAAATAAAACTTTATTAGCTAAATAGCCTTGATTTTTATTTAAAACTATATATTCACCACGTCTAGGTATAATATGAAAGTCATCAATTCCTACCATTTTAGAAATTTTATCTGAATAAGCACCAGCACAGTTAATAACGTATTTGCTATTAAAAGTATTTTTCTCTAATGTATCAGTGTTTTTAGTATAAACGTTAAAACTATCTTTATTTTTTTCAATAGAAATAACTTCTGTTTTCAGTTTTAAATTAACTCCATTTGAAATAGCATTTTCAGCTAAGGCAATTGTTAGTTCATATGGGCTAGCAATACCTGCACTAGGGCAATATAAAGCCTTTTTAACATCTTTGTTAACATGTGGTTCCATTTTTAAAATTTCCTCTTTAGAAATTATTTTTAAGTCGTTTACGCCATTTTTTATACCATTTTCTTTTAATTTATAAAGAGAATTTACTTCTTGTTTGTCAAATGCTAGAACTAAACTACCACATCTTTCAAATCCAAAGTTTAATTCTTTATTTAATTTATCATAAAGTTGATTTCCTTTACGAGAAAAATAGCCTTTATTAGTACCGTGTTTTGCATCATATCCGCCGTGGACTATTCCACTATTAGCTTTTGAAGCTCCTTGACTCACATCATTTTCTTTTTCTAAGATTAAAATATCTAAATCATATTTGGATAATTCGCGTCCAATAGCACATCCAATAACTCCAGCTCCAATAATTATTATATCTTTCATAATCCTCCTTAGATTTTATAGTTTTATCTACATATATTTAATAATACCCTTTTTATTAATTTTTAATTATTTTAATTGTTTTTTTCTGATACAATGAGTATAAGATAATTAATATGGAGGCGATTATGAAAGGTTATTTAAAATCAGTTTTTACAAGTCAAAAGTATAGTTTAAAAAGATTGACAGAATATGGTCAAAATAAAGAGCCATTAGAATTTATATTAAAAGATTTAAAAGATGCAAAAATTAAAAAAGGTCCAAGCATTTTACAACGTTTTGTAAGCTTTTTGCCTTTTGAAAATATTTCTAATAATGATTCATTAGGTGAAGGAAATACACCAATAATAAAAGCAAATAATTTTTTGCAAAATAAAATTGGTCATAATAATATTTACTTTAAAAATGAAACTCAAAATCCTACATGGAGTTTTAAAGATCGTGGTTCTTTAATGTGTTGTTTGCTAGCTAAAGAAATGAATGAAAGTAAAATAGGTACTATATCAACTGGTAATATGGGACATTCAATGGCAGCTTATGGAGCTCATCTAGACTTAGATACATATATTTTTGTTCCTGATTATGCTCCTGAAGAAAAAATTAAATCTATGGGAATACATGGATCAAAAATATACAAAATATCTGCACCATCATATGTAAAAATGAAAAAGAAAGTGCTCAGTTTAGCAGATAAGTTAAACTTGCGTATTATTTCAGGAAATCATCCAATTAGAGTAGAAGGTTATAAAGTTACTGCTTTTGAAATATATGAAAGATTTAAAGGTAATTTACCAGATTATATTGCTGTACCAACTTCTGCTTGTGGTCATATAAGAGGAATATTTAAAGGTTTTAAAGAATTAAAAAAAGCAGGTTATATAGAAAAATTACCTAAAATGATAGTAGTTCAAGCAAAAAATAATGCTCCTATTGTAAAAGCTTTAGAAAAAAATTTAGATAATATAATTCCTTTTGAAAATGTAAAAACTTTAGCTAAAGCCATTACTACTGGAAAACCTTATGGTGGAAAAGAAATTATAATAAAAGCTAAAAAATATAATTGGTTATATTCATCAGTAGATGAAAAAGAAATTTTAAAAGGTCAAAAATGGTTAGCTCATAATGGCCTATTTGTAGAACCTTCTTCTGCTACATCAATTATTGCAATAAAAAATTTAATTGAAAAAGGTTTAATTAGAAAAGATCAAAAGGTTTTATCTATTTTAACTGGAAGCGGTTTAAAAGATATTCATATTTTAAATAAACAATCAATTAATAAAAAGAGTATAGAATATAAAAATATTGAGAAAATTTTAAAAAAAGATATTTAAATAAAAAAATGCTTAGTCATATAAAAGTGACTAAGCATTCGTTTTAATTATTGTCAGATAAATCATCTAACTTATCAATCATCTTTTTTAATAATTCTTTGTTATTTTTTCTTTCTCTTAATTCTTTAAGTGATGGTCCATATGGACTATTTTTATATTTTTTACTCATATATATTTCCTCCTTGTTTTTATTATTTCAACTTGACTTAATACTAACAAGAAAAATAATAAAAAGCAATAAAGAAATAAGTTTTTGTGCATTAGTTACAAATTTATAATCGTTACAATGTTATAATTAGATAAATCTATAACCCACTCCCCAAACTGTTTCAATATATTCGGGATTTTCAGGATCTTTTTCTATTTTTTCTCTTAACTTTCTTATATGAACAGCAATTGTAGATAAGTCACCAAAACTATTAAATCCCCATACTTTATCAAATATTTTTTGTTTAGATAATACAATATTTCTATTTCTAGCTAAAAGTAATAATAGTTCAAATTCTTTATTTGTTAATTTAATTTCTTTATCATTTAGAAATACTTTTCTAGAATTAGGTATTATTTTAAAATTCTTTATAATTATTTCTTCATTTTCAGAAACTTTATTAATTAACTGATCATATCTTTTTAAGTTACTTTTTATTCTAGCAACTAATTCTTGAGGACTAAAAGGTTTAGTAACATAATCGTCTGCTCCTAAACCGAGTCCTCTAATTTTATCAATTTCATCTGTTTTAGCAGAAACTATAATGATAGGTATATTTTTTTCTTTTCTTATTTTTTTACATATTTCAAATCCATCACTCGATGGTAACATTAAATCTAAAACTATAAGATTAAAATCTTTATTTAAAGCTAAATCAAGTCCTTTTTTTCCATCATTTGCTATTTTTACATTAAAATCTTCAATTTCTAAATAATCTCTTTGTAGTTCTGCAATTGCTAATTCATCTTCAATTATTAATATTTTCTTCATTTTTTTCCTCCCAATTTTTTAGTGTGAAAATTATTGAAGTTCCTTTACCTATTGTACTTTTTGCGTAAATATATCCACCGTGAGCCTCGATTATTTTTTTAGATATAGAAAGTCCTAATCCAGTAGAACCTTCGAATTTTCTTGATTTATCTATTTTATAAAATTGATTGAACATTTTATTTAAATTTTCTTTTTTTATTCCTTTACCATTATCAGTAATTATTATTTTACATCCATTTTTATGATTTGTTACTTTAATTGTAATTTTCTTATAAGATTTATCTAAATATTTTATTGAATTAAAGATAATATTATTAATTACTCTTTTTAGTTGTTTAGGATCAATTTTTATAAATGTATTTTTATTATAATCAAAATAATATTTTAAATTTATATTTCTTTGTTTTAAAGGATATTTTATTTCTTCAATACAATCATCGAAATATTCTTCTAAAGCAATTTTTTGAAAATTGAATTGTATTTTATCTATATCTAGTTTAGAAAAAAGAAATAAGTCATTTATAAGTTTATCCATATCATTTATATAATTTTTTATAATTTTAAAATATTCTTCTTCTTTTTTCTTAGTTTTAGCAACTCCATCAATTATACCATTTATATATCCTTTTATTGCAGTTATTGGAGTTTTTAAGTCATGACTTATATTAGCTATAAGTTTTTTTCTGTTTTCTTTATATTTTTGATTTTTTTGTTGTGAATCTTTCAGTTTGATTCTCATATTATCAAATGCCTTATAGACTTGTCCAATTTCGTCTTTTGATTTATAATTTATTTTATAATCAAAATTTTCATTTTTTATTTCGTTAGCAAATTTTTTCATATTACTTATAGGATTTATTATTGTTTTATAAATAAATTTTAAAAAGAAAATATGTAGAATTGTATATATTATAATGAAAAAAATTATGATTAATTTCAGATTTTCTGAAATTTTATTAGTAAAGCTTTCAAAAGGATTAAATCTAGATATTTTCAATTCATATATATTTTCATTAATTTGAATAGTCTTTTTAATATTCATATCAGTATTAAAATGACTAGATTGAAATAAAAAACTGTTATTATGTTTAATAGATATTTCTAAAGGTGTTTCTTTAACAATATTATTTAAATGTTTTTTGTTACTCTCATTTTTTAAAAATGGATCAATTTTTAAAATATAAATGATGGTATTAAAAAATGCTTTATTTATAGAATCGTACCTAATTATTTCTTGTTCTTTAAAATCATCAATATTTTTATTGTATTCATTTTGAATCATTTTAAAGCTAGTTGCAAATAATAAACCAGGTATTAAAATAGCGATTATATAAGTAATTAAAATTTTCTTTTTAATTGACATAGTAATCCTTTCTTGAATTTTTTTATAATATAAGTTTATATTAAAAAAGATTTAAAATCTAGATGTATCTACTTTTATTTTATATTTTAATTATAAAAGATAATTTTAAATATATATTTAAAATATTCTTAAATTTCTATAAAGTATCGTTGCTTTTAACGAAATTTATTGATAAAATTAAATTGTTAGTAAAATAAGTTATTTGTAAATAGGGGTAAAATTATGAAAAGAAAAGTAGTTTTCACATTTTTAATCGTTATATTTTTTTTAATAGCATTAAATTTATATAATGAAAATACAAATAAAATTAGTTGGACAAAAGAAGAAATTGATTTTATGAAAGATCATCCTTTGATTTCTTTAGCTCCAGATCCAAATTTTGCTCCTATAGAGTTTTTTGATGAAAATGGTGAATTTAAAGGATTAGTTTCAGAATATGTAGATTATATTAATAATAATACTCCTTTAACTATAAAGATTTTAAGATACGATAATTGGAATAAAATTATAAAAGATATTGATGATAAAAAAATAGATATGTTAGGAGGAGTATCTAAGTCTGAAAAAAGAAAAGAGTTCTTACTTTTTAGCGATTCTTATTTAAAAGTACCTAATATTATTGTTTCTAAAAAAGATAAGAAATTAAGTAATTTAGATTATACTAGATTAAAAATTGGAGCAGTAAATGGATCAGCTAATTATGATTTATTTAAAGAAAAATATCCTTCAGCTAATTTAATAGGTGTGAAAAATACAAAAGAAGGATTAGAAAAAGTTAGCTTTAATCAGCTTGATATGATGATAGGATCTGTTTCTCAAATAGATTATTATATAAATAAATATAAATTTAGAAATTTAAAAGCTATTGAAGAACTAGATTATACTTATCCAATACATTTTGCTGTAAGGAAAGATTATGAAGTTTTAAAACAAATTATTAATAAGACTTTAGCTTATATGCCTAATGAAAAAAGAAATGAGTTTCACAATAAATGGATGATTTCTAATACATCCGAGTATTTCATTACTAAAAAACTTTTTATTAAAGTTATAATAGGTGTAATTTTTGTATTGATTATTATATTATTTTTTAATTATTTATTAAAAAGAAAAGTAAATAAAAGAACTAAAGAAATAACAAAATTAAATAAAAAATTGACTAAAAAAGTTTCGAAAATGGAAAAAACAAATCATCAAATTGTATTATCTATGACTCATTTTATAGAAATACATGATAGATATACTAATGGACATTCAAAAAATGTTGGGTTTTATACAAAGATGTTAGCAAAAAAAATAGGTTTTAATGAGCAAGGACAAAAAGAAGCATATTATTCAGGATTGCTTCATGACTTAGGAAAAGCTTTAATTACATCAGATATAATAAATAAAGATGCACCTTTAACTAAAAAAGAAAAAGAGATTATTAAAAAACATCCTGTTGATAGTTTTATGATTTTGAAAAAGATAGATGAATTTAGTGAAATTAGTAAAAATGTATTACATCATCATGAAAAATGGGATGGAACTGGATATCCTGATGGTTTAAAAGGCGAGAAGATACCTATAGTATCTAGAATGATAGCTATTACAGATACTTATGATGCTTTAACAACAGATAGAAGTTATAAAAATAGTATAAATAAAAATGAAGCTATAAAAGAATTAAGGAAATATTCTAATATTCAATTTGACCCTAAATTAGTAGATGAATTTATTGATATAGTTAAAAAAGACGCTAATGAATTTTAGCGTCTTAATAGTTATAAATTAAATTCTTCTAATACATTTTTTACAACTCTTTTACCGAATAATTTAGCTTTTTTTAATTGATCTCCATGACTTCCATCTTCAATACAAACTGTTCCAAAATGAGTAAAAGGCTTACCTTCTGAAGAACCTACGGAATATAAAAAGGCACCTTTGACAAGAAGTTGAGCAATTATACTTATTTCAGCAAAATCTGCACCTCCTCCAAGATAATTTTCAGTTGCAAATACTGAACAGACTTTATTTTTCCATATAATTTTATTTGTATCTAAAAATTTTTTCATTTGCCAAGAAGTAGTTCCAAGATAAGTAGGTGTTCCTATAAATATAATTTTAGAACTATTTACAAATTCTAAGTTATATTCATCAATTGAAAATGCTTTAATATTTACATCGTAAAACTCATTAATTTCTTCTAAAATAGCATTTGATACATTCTTTGTATTTCCTGATTCACTGTGATATAGTATTGAAATTTTCATATACACTCCTTTATTTTTTATTAAATTAATAATATCATCATTTATGACATATTTCAAAAACTTTGTAATATACTTTTAATATCTCATTAACTTAAATAAAATTTAAGTTTGCTATAATGAAGTTAGCTAACTAAGGAGGAGTTATGTATAAAAAAAGTATTTTATTAATTTTATTAGTTTTGTTTTTAATTACAACACTAAATTTTACTGAAACTAATATTAAATTAGAGATCGATGGTAAAAATATAGTAGAAAAGTCAATGCCTATTAATAGGCAAAATAGAGTATTAGTCCCAATAAGATTTTTAGCTGAAAATTTGGATGGTAAAGTTTTATGGGATTCTGAAAAAAGAATAGCAACAATTAAAAGAAATGGTAAAAAAATCGATTTTAAGATTAATAGTCGTATGTTAAGTATTAATGATGGGAAAGAGTTTTTAGTTTCTGATGTAAAAACGATGATTCACGATGATAGAACATACGTACCGATACGTATTTTTTCAAATGCTTTAGGTATAAAAGTAAATTGGGATGGAAATAACCAAAAAGTAGTTGTCGATTCAAATGAAACTTTTCAAATTTCTAAAAATTTGGAAATAACTAATGATAAAAATATAAATGGTAAAGAAGAAATTAAAATAAATCTAGATGAGAAGTATAGAAAAAAAGGATATAGTTTAAAAGCCTACTTATTAAATAACAACTTTAAAGGCCATATTATAGCTAAAAGTCAAGCAGATAATATTGATTTAGAATATATTCCAAGTTATGAAAATGAAGGAAAAAAAGTTTTAGCTATTGGTCTATATGATAAAAATGATAAATTAGTAACTGGTGATGCTAAAAATATAAATATAAATATAGAGCCTGAAATATCTTATAATTATGATTTTAATAATTTAAGAATTAAAAAGTTTGTTACTTTTCAACCTAATGTAAATTTTATAGCAGACTATGTTTCATATTTTTTAAAAAATTTAGATACTGGTGAAGTTAAAATTATAAAAAAAAGAGATCCTTATGGTTCTTATAAATGGGAGCCTACAGCAGATGAAAATGGTAGGTATGAAATAACAACAAGAGCTTACTATGCAGGTAAAATAAGAGCTACTACTTCTGAAAAATATTTAACCATTGACATAGATAAAGACTTTGAAGAAGATAAATTAAGACTCACAGGAGTAAGTGAAGGCCAGAGAATTAGAAAGAAAGTCAATTTAAATACTATAAGAAATTTTTCAGTAGAAAAGACTTTTTATTATATGAAAGATGTTAATACTGGTAAAAAGACTTTACTTAAAGAATTGCCTTATGGTAGTTTTGAATGGAAACCTTCTATAGGTTTAAAAGGAAAAAAGGAATTGACTGTAGCAGTTAAAGATACTAAAGGTAATATAATAGAAAGTGATCCAATACAAGTTAATCTAGATATTAAACCATATATTGAAATAAAAGGTGTTGGTCCTAATGAAGTGTTTACAAATAAATTAGAACTAGATTTTGATTCAAATATAGATTTAGATAATGTAAAATATATTTTATCAAATGATGAAAATAAATATTCTTTTAACCATGAAAATTTAGATAAATCTTTTGAAAAACTTGTAAAAGATATTCCAACAGATGGATATTTTAACTGTAGTGTCAAAGGAAATTACAAAGGTGAAATTTTAGAATCTGATTCAATAAGAATTAAGATATATAAAGGTAAAACATATGGATATAAACCAATTGTTAAAAAAGAAAATTTCTTAAATTTTGCTTCTGAAAAAGCTATATCATCTTATAAAGAAACAAATATGGCGGCGTCATTACAAACTGCCCAAGCAATTTTAGAAACAGGATGGGGACAATCAATTCCAGTTGATAAATACACTGGTCAATTTTCATATAATTTATTTGGTATAAAAGGCAAAGGCACTAATGGCTCAGTTGTTTCAACTACTTGGGAAGTATATAACGGTAAAAGTTATACAGTTGATGATTATTTTAGAGCTTATAATGATGCAGAAGAAAGTTGGAAAGATCACAAAAGCATTTTATTAAATTTAAATAGATACTCTATTTTCAGAGATGTTATGTATAATTCAAGATTAGGAGCATGGGCCATTAGAAGAGCTGGTTATGCTACAGATCCTAGGTATCCTATTAAATTAAT
>JBNJDJ010000049.1:0-14666 GCA_051744845.1 Bacillota bacterium | reverse complement strand
GCCTTCAAAACGAGATATTAGTGAATTTAGTATAATTAAAGCTTTTATTTATTTGATAAATAATGAAGATGTTAAAGAAAAACTTTCAGAATCTATAAAAAATAAAAATCCATATAAGAGTTTTAATAATCAAATTGACAAAATAGGTATTAAAGACGAGTGGTTTGATTTTAAAGAAGAATATATTAAAGAAAAATTAATTCAGTGGGGTAAGTATAATGATTTTGAAATAATTGAATAAAGAATTTAGGAGGATGAATTTTATGAAAGCGTATATTATCAAAATTGAATTAGATGAATCAAATCCATTAATTTGGAGAAGAGTAATAATGCCAGCCGATGCTACTTTTAATAGATTAAATGATATTATTCAAAATGTTACTAATTTTAAAAGTGGTTGGCCTTATGATGATTATCATTTATATGAGTTTGATTTACAAGAGGAAGACATTCTAGTTACTAATGATTTAGAAGCTTATGAAGAACATAAACATTATCAAAATAATAAAGAAATGTATAAAAAAAGATTAGAAAATATGGACCCAGAAATGGCCGAATTTGCTAAAATTCATAATCAACATTTAGAAAAAGAAGTAAAAAAACCTAAATTTTATAAGATTGATGATTATCTTCAAAAATATAAGACTATTAATTATACTTATGACTTTGGTGATAATTGGGAGTTTACTATTAAATTAGAAGAAGTAGTATATGATTATAATTTTGGTTTTCCAACATTACTTGATGGTGAGCAAACTGCACCTCCAGAAGATGTAGGAGGTATTTATGGATATTATGACTTTTTAGAAATATATAATGATAAAAATCATTCTGAATATAAAGAAACAAAAGAGTGGGCAAAGGGGCAAAACTATAAAGAATATGATAAAGATTCTATTAATAAAGATTTAAAAAAGATTAAATATAAAGATACAAATTGGGATAAAGTAGATCATAAAAATTATCAAATTATTGATGACAAATATAGAGATAAAGAAATTTAATGAAAGTAGTAAATAAAAAAATGATTAAAGAATCAATATTTTGATTCTTTAATCATCTATTTCTTCATAATCAACATCAATTACTTCATCTTCATCAGTGTTTTTATAATCTTTTGTTTGATTTGTATACATCTGATAGTTAACTTTAGTTTTAAAATGTTTCTTAATAAATTCTCGATATATAACACGTGTTACTGGAAATAATAAACTAAATCCAAATATATCTGTTAAGATTCCTGGAGTTAATAAAAGTATACCTCCAATTAGTACACATAGGCCTTCAATTAGTGTATCTTTAGGGAGCCTACCTGTAGATAATTTTTCTTGTGTTTCTTTAAAAATAGATAAACCTTCTTTTTTTGCTATATATGCTCCTATTATACCTGTTAATATTACAATAGCTAAAGTTGTTAATGGTGATGTTAAATCAGCTAATTGAAATAAAATATATAACTCTACAAAAGGTATAATTGTAAAAGCTAAAAATAATTTTCCTGAAATTTTCATAAATTACTCCTTTGATTTTCTTAAAATTATATAATATATTGTAACATATTATCTACTTTATTTGTATATTTTTATAAATCAGTCTTTAATATAAGAATTAAAATTTTGAAATTTGTAGATATAATTTTATTAAAAATGTTATTTAAATAAGTATTGTGATAAAATAAGATAAATAAATATATTGAAGAAAAGACATATTAATTAACAATGATTATGAAATGTAGAATATATCAAGATTTTTAGTAAATTAATTAAGTGAAAAATAGGAGGGAATATGGAACCAGGAATAATTTTTATGATATTTCTCTTAGTATTTTTAATAACAATGTTTATTATAGAACCAATACGTCTAGATATAATTGCACTTTCAATTCCAGTAATTTTAGTGTTAACTAGTTTTTGGACCAAAGTTACTCCTGTAGAAGCTATATCAGGTTTTTCTAGTTCAGCAACAGTAACTATTGGTTCTATGTTTATAATTAGTGCTGGTGTTGAAAAAAGTGGTGTAATTCAGGCACTAGGAGACAAAATATATAAATGGACTGGAGATAGCGATTTTAAACTTCTTTTTTATATTATTTTATTCTCAGGTTTAATAGCGGGTGTTATAAATAATACCCCTGTTGTAGCATTATTTATACCTTTAGTAATAGGAATTGCTAAAAAGAAAAAGAGTTCTCCATCTAAATTTTTAATACCTCTTTCTTATGCTGCAATGATGGGTGGCTTAACTACTTTAGTTGGTACGTCTACAAATATTTTAGCAAGTGATATATTATTTAGAAGA
The DNA here is from genome assembly GCA_051744845.1 of Bacillota bacterium. GTDB lineage: Bacteria > Bacillota > Clostridia > Peptostreptococcales > Acidaminobacteraceae > JBNJDJ01. The sequence continues at coordinate 12,368 of JBNJDJ010000049.1, read as the reverse complement.
ACTGGAGAAGGCTTTTCTATGTTTGAATTTACTCATTTAGGTTTATTAGTATTACTTATTGGTGCTATATATATTTTATTTATAGGTAGAAAGATACTTCCTGAAAGGATAAAAGCTCAAGTTGAAGTTACAGAAAAATTTCACTTAGGGAAATATTTAACTGAAACTATAATAAGAGAAAACTCTCCTTTAATAGGAAAAACTGTAGGCGAAGTAGAAAAAGAAATGGACTTTGAATTGGATATAATGCAATTACATAGAGGAGAAGACAAATATCTTAAACCTATTGATAATAATGTTATTCAAAGTGGAGATTATTTAATTGTCAGAACAGATCCTAAAAACTTAGTAAAGTTAATAAAAACACATCGTATGAAAATAAGTTCTAAAACACCTACTAAGGAAAGTTTAAATGTTAAAGAAGGAAATCAAAATTTGGTAGAAATTGTACTTCCATATGGATGTTTTTTAGAAGGTCAGACTTTAAAAGAAGTTAATTTTTTAGAAAATTATAATTGTGATATTTTAGCTATTCGTCAAGGGGAAGAATTAACACATAAAAGTATGGGGGATATTACTTTAAAAGTAGGAGATGTCTTATTATTAAACGCTAATGAAAAGACTATTAGTAGATTAAGAGAAGATAGGAGTTTTATTGTATCGAGTGAACTAGAAGAAGAATACCGATCTTCTAAAGTAATTACATCACTTTTTATTCTTGCAGCAGTCATCTTATTAGCTGCTTTTAAAATTCTCCCAATTGTAATTTCATCTTTAGCAGGAGTTATTGCGATGGTAATAACTAACAGTTTAAAACCTGTAGAAATATCAGAAGCTATTAATTGGAATGTTATTTTTCTTTTAGCTGGTTTAATACCTTTAGGCATAGCTATGGATAATACTGGTACAGCTGAATTTATGGCTAGTCAGATACTAAGACTAGATGGTATATTATCCCCACTATTTATTTTAATGGTATTTTATTTAGTAACAATGGTTTTTGCAAATCTGATTGGTAATAATGCTAGTGTAATATTAATGTTACCTATTGCTTTAAATGCTTCGCAACAGTTAGGATTAAATCCAAAAGCATTTGCTATAGCAGTTACTTTTGCAGCTAGTTCAGCATTTTTAACACCTATGAGTTATCAGACTAATATGATGGTTTATGGCCCAGGAGGTTATAAATTCAAAGACTTCTTTTTTACAGGCTTACCATTACAATTAATACTTTTAGTTATTGTTCCTATTTTAGTAAAACTATTTTGGGGATTATAAGCATAAGGTGGTGAATTCGATAATAAATCGAGTATTATGGAAAATTTAGAATTTTTACTTACTAATTTAATAAATAAATTAGGAACACTTTTTATGTTTGCATTTATTATATCTAAATCAACTACTGTAAGAGAATTGATTAATAAAAAAGCAATCAAATTAAAAGACAAATTCAAATTATCTATTATTTTTGGTTTTTTTGGAATTATTGGAACATATTTAAGTATTGAATTTAATGGTGCATTAATTAATACAAGGATAATAGGAGTAGCAACTGGAGGAATATTAGGAGGTCCATTAGTAGGATTTTTATCAGGAATAATTGCTGGTACTCATAGGTATTTTATGCCTACTGGCTTATTTACAAAAGTTGCTTGTGCAGTATCTGTACCACTAGAAGGTTTAATTGCAGGGTTATTAAGCAAAAGAGTTATGAAAAAGAAAAATATTTGGTTTTATGCTGCTGGAGTAGGTGCAATTGGTGAAAGTATGAGAAAAATATCTGTTTTAATTTTTTCTAAACCATATACTAAAGCTTTAGATCTTGTTAGAGATATATGGTTACCAATGGTTATTATTAATTCGATTGGACTTGCATTATTATTTTTAATTATTCAAAATATTTTCAAAGATAGAGAAAAAATTGGAGCTAAGCAGTTTAATTTATCTATAAATATTGTTGATCAGGTTTTACCATATTTACAAAATAGATTAGATAGTAGTAATTTATTTGAGATTTCTAGTATAATTAAAAATAAAACCACTTTTGATGCAATAACTATTACTAATAAAAAAGAAATTATTGCATATTCAAGTTGTGATAAGGAAAAATTCAAAATTGGTGAAAAAATAAAATCACCACTAATAAAACAAGTTTTAGAATCAGGCCAAATTTTTTATTTGGATGAAGAGGAAAATAGAGATATTAAAATAAAACAAAATGTATTTAATTCAATAATTATTGCTCCATTAAAAGATGCAAAAAAGATTATTGGAACTATGAACTTTTATAAATTATCAGAAAAAGCAATGACAGAAATTGATAAAGAAATAGCATGGAGTTTATCAAAATTGATATCAAATCAATTAAGAATAAAAAGGTTAGAGGAAAATTCTAAATTATTAGTACAAGCAGAATTAAGGTCTTTACAAGCTCAAATTAATCCACATTTTTTATTTAACTCCTTATCAGTAATAGCTTCTTTATGTAGAATTAATTCTAAAAAAGCTAGAAATTTAATTTTACATTTAAGTAATCATTTTAGAAATAATTTAGATAATGATAAAAAGTTAATTTCCTTAGATACAGAATTAGATCATGTAAAATCTTATATTGAAATTGAGAAAGCAAGATTTGAAGGTAAACTAGTTGTTATAAATAATATTGATGAAGACATTGAATGTCTAGTACCGCCTTTGACATTACAACCAATTGTTGAAAATTCTATCAAGCATGGTATTTTAAATAAAGAAAATGGGGGTAAAGTAATAATAGAAGGTGAAAAGAAATCTCAAAATATTATTATTTCAATATATGATAATGGTATAGGTATATCTGAAAAAAAGATTGATTCTATTATTAATAAAGATATTAAACATAAAAATTCTATTGGTTTATATAATGTTAATAAAAGACTAATTGGTATCTATGGAGAAGAATATAAACTTAAAATAAAATCAAAAATTGGAGAATGGACTCAGGTGGATGTGAAAATACCAATTATAGAGACTATAAATTAAAGGAGGGGTTATGGAAGTTATTATCGTAGATGATGAGAAATACATTAGACAAGAAATATTATATTATTTAGAAATGTATGATGATATTGAAGTATGTGCACAAGCAAGTTCAGGTAAAGATGTATTACCTATGGTAAAAAAATATAAACCTGATGCTATCTTTTTAGATATTAACCTTCAAAGATATAGTGGACTAATAATTGCGAGAAAACTTTTAAAATTAAATAACCCACCGATGATCATATTTGTTACTGCTCTTAATGAACATGCCGTGGAAGGATTTGATATAGGAGCTACAGATTATATTGTTAAACCTATAATTGAAGAAAGGTTTAAAAAGAGTATTAAAAGAATTAGAAATAAAATATCTAATAAAAGTGATAAATTTAAAAAAGAGTATTTAAGAAATGATTTGAAAAAAATTGTTGTTAAAAAACAAGATAAAATATATTTATTAGATATTGAAGAAATAATTTATCTAGAATATAAAAATAAAAAAATCAAAGTTTTTACTAAAAATAATGTCTATTATCATAATAATAGTTTAAAGAAATTTGTTAAAGAAAATCCGAATAATTTTATAAGAATTCATAAAAGTTTTATTGTAAATTGTAATTTTATTAAAGAAATTATTCCTTGGTTTAATTATAGATATAAACTTAAATTAGATTATTTAGAAGATATAGAAATTCCAGTTAGTAGAACATATATATCTGAATTTAAAGAAACATTAAATTTATAAATTAATTAAAACTTTCTAAAAATAGTATTTTAGAAGGTTTTTTTAATTTTTGATTAAATTCATCGCTAAATATTGCAACTTATCATTTTATAGTGTATTTTATCCTGAAACTATTTATGAAAATGTTTTCATATAATATAGTATATATAAAGTAAAAAAGTTTAATAAATGGAGGGGAAAATGAAAAAAATATCGTATTTATTAGTAGTTATATTAATTTTAAGTGTATCTGTATTAGGATGTACAAGTAATGAAGCTGATGAAGATTCATCAACTAGTGAAAATGGGGTAGATGATCAGTTTGTAACAATTTTAACTGGAGGTTCTTCAGGCCCTTATTTTGCATTAGGTGGCGCATTGTCTAATTTAATTAATCAAAATTTAGATTATGCTAACTCATCAGTTGAGTCAACAGGAGCTTCAGCAGTTAATTCTACTAAAATTGGTAATAATGAAGCCGAATTAGCATTTGCAATGAATAATGTAGTAAGTTTTGCATATGAAGGTGTAGAAAGTTTTAAAGATAAAAATGAGTTTTCTAATTTAAGAGGTATAACATCACTTTATCCAAACTATGTACAAGTCATAACAACTAAAGATACAGGACTTACTCAAATAGAAGACTTAAAAGGTAAAAGAGTAGGAGTAGGAGCGCCAGGAAGTGGTACTGAGGTAGATGCTAGAAATATTTTGGCTACACATGATATTACTTATGATGATTTAAAAGAAGATTATTTACCATATTCTGAATCTGTTGAACAACTTAAAAATGGAAAGATAGATGCAGCATTCTTAACTTCAGGATTACCTAATTCGACTATTATGGATTTAGCTACAACTCACGATGTACAAATAATCACTATAAGACCTGAAATGGCAGAAAAATTACAAAAGAGAGTTTCATTTTATTCATCTGAAGTTATACCTGCTGGAACTTATGATAATGAAGAAGATATTTATACAGCAGCAGTTAAAACAATTTTAATTACAAATGATAAACTTGATGAACAAGTTGCATATGATGTAACTAAAACACTTTATGAAAATCTTGATACTATGAAAGGAACACATAGCGCTGCTAATCATATAGATATAGAAAAATTTAATGAAGGGATGCCGATTCCTCTACATCCAGGAGCAAAAAGATTTTATCAAGAAAAAGGTGTTTTAGAATAAATATTACTTCTCTGAATTTTCAGAGAAGTTTTTATTAAAGGAGGAAACTATGAAAGAAGAAATAAAAAATAAAGAGAATAAAATTAATCAAAAAGAGTTATTAGAAAAATATGATACTGAAGCTAGATTTAGAGATTTTTCTAGAAATTCTATACCAGGTATGATTGTTTTTCTTGTCAGTGTAGGACTATCTCTTTTTCACTTATATACAGCTTGGCAAGGATCATTGACAACATTAATACATCGAGCTATTCATACCTCAATAATTTTAGCTTTAGTTTTTGTATTATATCCAAGTAATTCTGAAAAAGATAATGGAAAACCTTCTATTTTAGATTGGGTATTTTCATTAATTTCAATAGTATTAGGTGGATATATACTTTTTAATTATCACGATATTGTTATGAGAGCGGGAATGCCAAACAATCTGGACATTATCTTTGGAATAACAGCAATACTAACTTTATTAGAAGGTGCAAGAAGAATTGTTGGAAAAGAGATAGTATTTTTAGCTATACTTTTTTTAGCTTATGCATATTTTGGAAGAAGTCTACCAGGAGTTATTGCTCATAGAGGTTATAATATTGCTCAAATTTCTGAATATATGTATTTATCAACAGAAGGTATATTTGGTATAGCTATTGGAGTTTCATCTACATATATTTTTCTTTTCATATTATTTGGTTCTTTTTTACAATCATCAGGAATGGGTCAATTATTTAATGATTTGTCAATGGCTATTGCAGGTTCATCAAAAGGAGGACCTGCAAAGGTAGCAGTAGTATCAAGTGGTTTTTTAGGTTCAATTAATGGAAGTGCAATAGCCAATGTTGTAACAACAGGAGCTTTTACAATTCCATTAATGAAAAAAATAGGTTATAAGAAAAATTTTGCTGGAGCAGTAGAAGCAACAGCCTCTTGTGGTGGACAAATATTACCACCAGTAATGGGAGCAGCAGCTTTTATTATGGCTGAATATTTAGGAATAAGTTATATAACCATAGCAATAAGTGCCATTATACCAGCTTTATTATATTATTTAGGAGTTATTACTATGATCCATTTTAGAGCTTCTAAAAATGGCCTAGAAGGTATGGATAAAGACCAATTACCTAATTTAATAGACGTACTAAAAGAAAGAGGATACCTTTTAATACCAATAATAGGATTAATCTATATGCTTGTTAAAGGACGGACACCTATAAATGCAGCCTTTTTCTCAATTATTTTAACAATTACTTTAAATATTATTGCAAGAGTTATTAAAAAAGAAACTGATGGAATTTTTATGGATATAATAAATGCATTAGAAGAAGGGGCAAGAACAGCTCTAGGGGTAGCTATTTCATGTGCTGTAGTAGGAATTATTATAGGAGTAGCTACTTTGACAGGATTTGGATTAAAATTAGCTGGAGCTATATTATTTTTAGGCAACGGTATATTATTTTTAACTTTATTTTTTACTATGATTGCATGTATTGTTTTAGGAATGGGATTACCGTCTATTCCTGCTTATATAATTACTGCAACAATGGCAGCACCAGCCCTTTCTAAAATGGGAGTTCCACCTTTAGTTGCTCATATGTTTGTATTTTATTTTGGAATACTGGCAAACTTAACACCACCTGTTGCATTAGCAGCTTTTGCAGGAGCAGGTATAGCAGGAGGAAATCCAACTAAAACAGGATTGCAAGCAGTTAAATTAGCATCAGCTGGATTTGTAGTACCGTATATATTTGCTTTTTCACCAGAATTATTAATGATAAATGCATCGCCTATTACTATTATTATTGTAGCTATAACAGCTATAATAGGCGTTATTTCATTAGGTGCAGCATTAGAAGGCTATATTATTGATCATTTAAATACTTTGTCTAGAGTAATTTTATTAATTGGGGCTATTTTGTTAATGATTCCAGGTATAACAACAGATATACTAGGGTTAATCATTTTTATTAGTATCGTATTTTATCAAAAGAAAATAAGTAAAGAAAATGAAGAATTGGTTAGTGCATAAAATGAAAAAGATTTATAAATATAGATATATACTTATTTTACTAATATTCATAATAATTTCTTTTTATTTTATTAAAATACCAGTTTTGACATTAAAACACTTTCAAAAAGATAAAATTTTATATAGTGTCTATATTAATGAAAAAGATGAATTTTTAGTTAAATGGATACATTCTGTTGAGTTAACACCATGGGAAGAAATTTTTAGGATTGGTAAAAATAAAGAAATAATATTAGACCGAACTAGATTTAAACAATTTGGTGCAGGTGTTCCTGATAAAGCGAATGGCAAAATAATTTATAAAAATGGATATATAATTTATGATAATATAAATAGAAAAATAAGTTTAATTCCTTATGCTATTTCTAAATTAGCAAAACATACTTTTATTATTAAAAATAAAACTATAAGATTATATAAATTAGTACCCGATGGAGATAGAATTAATATCTATATAGAAAAAATAAATATTTTCAAATATATAAATAGAAAAATCAATTTATAATTATATTTTTCTCTTCCAAAATTTTGAGGAAGAGTTTTTTAATGAAAAAAATATTAATAATGAATTAAAAAAGTAAAAAAAATGATTAAACATATAATTTCTAGGTAAATATAATGTAATAGAGTAATCGTGGTTACAAATTAGAGAGGAAATGATACTATGAAAAAGAAATTATCGATTAAAATGGTTGTTTATATTAGTATTTTAGTTTTAGTAGTAGCTGTAGGTTTAGGGTTTGCAGCTAATTACTTTGCATCTAGAACTGTAAGAGATGAAGCAAAAAAATCTGTAACTCAAATTACAGATTTAAATGCTATTCAAGCACAAGATTTTATTAATGAGAAATTAGATGTTTTATACGAAGTAGCAAATCGTGAAAAAGTTAGAACTATGAATTGGAATCTTCAACAAGAAGATTTAAAAGATGATGTTTCAAGATTAGGTTATTTAGATTTAGCAATAGTAACACCAGATGGCAAAGCAAGATATGTTAAAGGTAATAGCACATCTCAATTAGGAGATAGAGGATATGTTAAAAAAGCTTTTGAAGGACAAAAAAATGTATCAGATGTTTTAATAAGTAAAGTAACAAATTCTGCTGTATTAATGTTTGCTGTACCTATTGAAAGAGGAGATGAAGTAGTAGGAGTTTTAATTGCAAGAAATCGTGGAGATGCTTTAAATGACATTACAGATAAAATGGGAATTGGTAAAGAAGGTTATGTATATGTTGTTAATCAAAAAGGAACAATAGTTTCTCACCCTAATAGAGATTATGTAATGAAACAAACAAATATAATTGAAGAAGCTAAAACTAATGATACATTTAAAGAAGTTGGAGCTATGTTAGAAACAACTTTAGTTGAAAAACAAGGTTTAGGTAGCTACAAATTCAAAGGAAGAAATATGTATGGTGGTTACGCTCCAATAAATGGTACAGACTGGATATTAATTAATGTAGCTTTAGAAGAAGAATTTTTTGCTGGTTTAGTAAATATGCAAAGGATTTTATTATTTGCAAGTATAGGATTTATAATTATGGGAATAATAATTGCAGCAGCTTTAGGTAAGTCAATTGCAAATCCTATTGAATATTTATCACAAGAACTTATAAAGATATCGAAATATGATTTGACTAAAGAATCAAGTAAAGAAGGAGAAAAGATCTTAAAAAGAGAAGATGAGATAGGTAAAATTTCTAAAGCAATTAAACAAATGAGAACTAACTTAAAAGATTTAATACATGAAATAACTAAAGATGCAGAAAATGTAGCAGCTTCTTCTGAAGAGTTAACTGCTACTAGTGAACAAGTTTCAATTGCTTCAGATGAAGTAGCAGAAACCATTCAAGAAATAGCAAATGGTGCTACTGATCAAGCTGAAGAAACAACTGAAGGAGCTAAAGATATTAATGTTTTAGGTAAGTTAATTACTTCTGAAATTGAGTTAGTAGAGATTTTAAATGAATCCGCTAAAACAGTAGACGAACTTAAAGAAGAAGGTTTTGTAGTTTTAAAAGATTTAGAAGAAAAAACAATTGAAAATAATGAAGCTGCAAAAGAAGTTCAAGAAGTAATAATTAAAACTAATGAAAACGCAGATAAAATTGAAAAGGCTAGTGATATGATAAAAAATATTGCAGAGCAAACTAATCTACTTGCATTAAATGCATCTATAGAGGCAGCTAGAGCAGGTGAAGCTGGTAAAGGATTTGCAGTAGTTGCAGATGAAATAAGAAAGTTAGCAGAAGAAACAAATCAGTTTGCTAGTGAGATTTCAGATACAATAACAAAATTAAATGAAATGACTCAAAAAGGTGTAGTAACTATGGAAAAAGCAAGTAAAATAGTTAAAAAGCAAATGACAAGTTTAGATAATACTCATAATAAATTTGAAGGAATTTCAGAGTCAATAGAAGATGTAGATAATGTTGTTGACAAGTTAACAGATTCGACAGAAAATATGATGAGTAAAAAAGATCAAATTATAAATGTTATTGAAAATTTATCTGCTATATCAGAAGAAAATGCAGCAGGTACACAAGAAGCTTCGGCTTCAGTAGAAGAACAAACTGCTTCTATGAATCAAATATCTGAAGCAAGCGAAGAATTAGCGAAATTAGCACAAGATATGCAAAATAGTATTTCAAAATTTAAAATTTAACAAAAAAATTTAAATTTAGACTTTCTATTATGGAAAGTCTTTTTTATTTTAAAAAGAGATAAGATATTAGAAAAATATTATATTTGATTTATTTTTATATATGATACAATATAATAAAGATTATAATTTAATAAATTATATTAAGATAATTAAGTATTTCAGTAGAATTTGGGTATAAATAATTATGTCTTATATTCAAAATTTTCAAAAAAATTATTTTTTAATTAAAAATATACTTAAAAGGAGAAATTTCTATGGAAAATAAAGATGAATACAATATAAAAATTTCTAATGATATACAAAATAAATGGCAAAATATTTTGAATTTACTTGTAGATATATCTAAAAGTTCTAATGCTTTGATTACAAGAAAAGATTCAACTTTTTTTAATATAATTAAATCAAGTAATAATACAAAAAATACTTTTAAAGAAGGTAAAAAAGTTAATTTATCTAAACTGTATTGTAATGATGTTGTTGAAAACAATAAAAAACTTATTATTGAAGATGCTTTAAAAAATCAAAGATGGAAAAATTATTTTGATTATAATTCTGGTTATATCGCTTATTTAGGTTATCCTTTAAAATGGCCTAGTGGTAAGATTTTCGGGACACTGTCAATTCGATATAAACATTTGCATAAATTTTCTGAAGATACTATAAAAATAATGAAGGTATTTAAAGAACATATAGAATCTCATTTAAGTATAATAGATAAGAATATTAAAATAAAAAAAGAATATAATAAAATTGAAAAAAAAGAAAAAAAGTATGAAAAATTATTCAATAAAGCACCAATTGGTATTTTTGTAACTACTTCAAAGGGAAAAATAATTACAATTAATAAAAGCATGGCTGAGATTCTAGGTTTTTCTAAAAAAGAAGATGTAATGAAGCATTATAATGATTTAAAAGAAGATCTTTATGTTAATAAAGAACGTAGAGATGAATTTATTAAAAAATTAATTGAAAATGGTAAGGTTAAAAATTTCAAATATCAGGCAATAGGTAAAAATAATAAATATAAATGGATTAGTATGAACGCTAGAAAAAAAATAAGAAATAAAAAGGGAAGTTTTTTAATTGAAGGATTTGCTTTTGATATTACGAAAGAAGAGAAACAAAATGAAAAAATAAAAGAACAAAAAAGTAAACTTTCTAACTCTTTTGAAAAATTATCTATTTATAATGAAGAAATTATTGCAATGAATGAAGAATTAGAACAATCAATTAAAGAAATAAATTCACTTAATAAAAGGTTCATTAATATGATTGAACTGATATCTAATATTAGTGATAAAAAATTACTTAATGAAAAAGAATTCTTTAATGATTTATTAGTTAAAGCTATAAAAATAATTCCGGAAGCTGACTATGGAAAAATTTGTTTAATAAATGATAATGATGAATGTGAATTCGTAGGTGCAATTGGTCATAATTTAGAAACTTTAAAAGAAATAAAATTTGATAAAAGTTTGCTATTAAAGAAAGAAGAAGATGATAGAAATAATTTTTTTGATATTTCAAAGTTTGAAGATGATAAAAATAAATTTTTAAAAGCATTAAAACCAATTAAAGACTCGATTTATATTGATATTTTAGTAAATGAACAGATAGTTGGAAGAATAGGCTTTGATATAAAAGAAGACAGTAATCAAGAATTTACTAATACTACTAAAAACGTTTTAGGATCTTTTGCTACATTAGCTTCTTCATTTTTTGCTTTTAAAAAATTTGATAAATTACAAGCTAATTTTACTAAAGAGTTAATAACTTCTATTATTAAAATAATGGAAATGTATGATCTTTATACTAAAGGTCATTCTGAAAATGTAGCTTCTGTAGCTTCTGCTATTGCCAAAGCTATGAATTTATCAAAAAAAACAATTAAAGATACTTATTGGTCAGGTTTAGTACATGATATTGGTAAATTGCTTATACCTCTTAATATTCTTAACAAAAAAGGAAGATTAACAGAATATGAATTTGATTTGGTAAAAAAACATCCTATATGGGGAAAGAAAGCTTTAAGTAATTCTGAATTATTAAAACCAATCGGTAAAAATATATTATATCATCATGAAAGATGGGATGGAAAAGGATATCCGGAAGGGTTAAATGAAAATCAGATTCCATTAATTTCACAAATTTTAGGTGTAGCAGATGCTTGGGATGCAATGTTATCTAAAAGAGCTTATAGGGATTCGTTAAGTATAAAAAATGCATTAAAAGAAATAAAAAATAATAAAGGAACACAATTTTCTCCAGAAGTTGTAGAGTCATTTATTAAAATTATTAAAGATAATAAAATTGAAACTCTTAAAAATGAGGTTTTAGAAAATGAAATTGAAAATGTAAAAAATGAAGATTTATTAAATAATAAAGATAGATTTGAAGATTTATTCAAAGAATCTAACGAAGGTATAGTAATATTAGATGATAATTTCCATATTATTAGAGTTAATAATTTCTTTTTAGATATGTTTGGTTATAAAAGAAATAATATTTTAGGTATGAATATAAAAATGATAGTACCTAAATGGAAAATTAAAGAAACTGATAAATTTATTGATCTATTAAATTCTGGTAAAAAAGTTGATTCAAATTCTACAAGAGAAAAAAAGAATGGAGAAAAAATTAAAGTTTCAATTCAAGCTTTTCCTGTTTCTTTAGGTACAAGTAATATGGGCTATTATGTTATATATAGAGATATAACTGAACTTAAAAAAACAAAAAAGAAATATGAA
>JBNJDJ010000048.1:0-14966 GCA_051744845.1 Bacillota bacterium | reverse complement strand
ACCATTTGAAATAAGTGTTAAACATAATATTATAAAAAAGATAATCTCTGAATTAAAAAAATTAGATAAAGAGATTAATATAAAGTATTTTTAGGAGGTCTTTATGATTTTAGATGATTTTAAATCAAGAAGAAGTATTAGAAAGTTTAAAGATAAAAATATTGAAAAGAGTAAAATTGATATTTTAAAAAAAGTTGGACTACTTTCTCCTAGTTCTAAAAATAAAAAAGAAGTAGAATTTGTTTTTGTAACTAATAAAGATAATTTAAATAAATTATCTAAAGTTAAACCAAAAGGTGGAAAGATGATAAAAGATTCAGCTTTGACTATTGTTGTTTTAGCTAAATTTGAAAAAAGTGATGTATGGATTGAAGATGCTTCAATAGCAACTAGTTATTTACATTTTGCATGTCATAAATTAGGCTTAGGATCGTGCTGGGTTCAAATACGTAATCGAATGAAAGATTATGAAAAAAATATAAAGTCATCTAGTATAATTAAAGATATTTTAAATATTCCAGAAAAATATAATGTATTATCAATGTTAGCTGTAGGTTATCCTGATGAGATTAAAAATGACAAAATATTGAAAGAAAGTGATTTTAATAGAATTAAAAATGAAAAATTTAAATTATAAATCAAATTATAATTAGACGAATATTTATTAAACTGTTAAAATAAACATATAAATCGTAGTTGTTAAAAGGAGGATTATATGTTTAAATGGGTTACTTATTATGTTAAAGATTTAGATAGTTCAATTGAATTTTATAATGATATCATTGGATTAGAGGTTGATAGAAAAATTTCACCATCTGATGAAATGAAGATTGCTTTTTTAGGTAAGGGTGAAACAAAAGTAGAATTAATAGAGTCATCTGAAATAAAAAGTCCTGATCTAGGTTTAAATATTTCCCTTGGTTTTGAAGTTGAGTCTATTGAAAAATTTATACAAAAAAATAATATAACTGATTTTGAAGGTCCTATAAAACCAAATCCACATATTAAGTTTATTTATATTAAAGATCCTAATGGGTTAAAAGTACAAATAATAGAAAATTTATAAAAAATATGAGCTTCCTTAAGGAAGCTCATAATATCTTTATTTTGCTAATTTATAAATTTTAACTATGTCTTCTTTTTCTAATTTTTTAAAACCACCAATTTTATTTTTACCAAAATTTGTAGCTTTATCAGCCATCTTATCAAATTTATCACTAGGAATGTCTAAATCTTTTAGACGAGTAGGCATGTCAATTGATTTATAGAAATTTTCTAAAGCTTTGATTCCTTTTAAAGCAGTTTCTTCTAAGTTAAAAGGATTAATTTCTATTTGAAAAACTCTATTAGCAAATTGAGCAAATCTTTCAATATCTTCTTTGTAAACATATTTCATCCAAGCAGGAAAAACTATACTAAGACCAGCACCATGAGCAATATCATAAATACCACTTAATTCGTGTTCAATCATATGTGATGACCAGTCTTCAACTCTCCCTGTACCTATTAAATCATTATGCGCTAAAGTACCTGCCCACATAATTTCAGCTCTAAGATCATAATCTTTTGGATTTTCTTTTAATTTAGGTCCTATATCTACGATAGTTTTCATAATACCTTCAGCCATACGGTCTGTTAATTGAACATTTTTAGTTTTTGTAAAATATCTTTCCATCACATGTGCAAACATATCAGTTACTCCACAAAATGTATGCCATTTTGGAAGAGTAAAGGTCAACTCTGGATTTAAAATAGCAAATTTAGGTCTAAGTTTTAAAGATGCAATATCTTTTTTCCAAAATCCATCTTCATTAGTAACAACAGATGCAGGACTTGTTTCACTACCTGCTGCAGGAAGTGTTAGTATCACTCCTGTAGGTAAAGTTTTTTTGATTTCTAAGTTATCTTTTTCATAAAGATCCCATACATCTCCATCATAAAAGAAACCTGCAGCTATTCCTTTTGCAGAATCTATAACACTACCTCCACCTACTGCTAAAATAAAATCAACATTTTCTTTTTTACATAATTCAATACCTTCTCTTATTAAGCTTACTCTAGGATTTGAAACTACTCCTCCTAACTTTACAAAATCTATATTTGAGTCTTTTAATTTCTTTATAACATCATCATATAGACCAGTTTTTTTAATACTTCCACCACCGTAATGTAAAAGAACTTTTTTACCATATTGTTTAGTTAATTTGCCTACTTTAAGATGTGTTTCTTTACCAAAAATAATATTTGTTTTATTACTAAATTCAAAATTTTCCATATAAAATTCTCCTTTTTTAATTAACTTTTAAGATTGTTCTACCAACATGAGTACTATTAAGTAGTGATTTAATTGTATCATTTAAATTTTCAAAAGCAATTACATTTATTTGTTGTTTTGTAAAATCAATTTTCCATTCACCAGCTAATAAATTCCATATTTTTTCTCTAGTATCTCTAGGTGATTTAGCTGAATATATTCCTATTAAATGTGTACCTTTCAAAATAAATGGATAAATGGAAGCTTCAAAAGTATCACCACCAATATTACCGCATGTAGTAGCAACTCCATCGTATTTAAGCATTTTTAATGCACTAGATAAAGTATTTCCTCCTACTGTATCAACAGCGCCAGCAAACTTAGCTGATGCTAAAAGTTTATCTTTAGAAATTTCTAGTTTATGACGATTAACTACTTTTTTAGCTCCTAAGTTTTTTAAAAACTTTTCTTTTTCTAACTTAGAAGTAGCAGCAACGACATTATAACCAATTTTATTTAAAATAGATATAGCATTTGTTGCAACTCCTCCTGTGGCACCTGTAACTAGTATATCTCCATTACTAGGTTTAATTCTTTCAATTAGTCTATAAATAGATAATGCTGCTGTATATCCTGCAGTACCATAAATCATTGATTCTTTTAAAGTTAAATTTTCAGGAAGTTTTACAGGCCAATTTCCAGGAACTCTAATATATTCACTAAAGCCACCATCAGTATTCATACCTAAATCATAACCTGTTACTAAAACTTTATCTCCTTTTTCAAATCTTTTATCACTAGATTTTTCAACTACACCAGATGCATCAATACCTGGAGTATGAGGATAAGTTTTAGTTATACCTCGATTACCATTAGCAGATAAAGCATCTTTATAATTTACTGAAGAATATTTAACTTTAATTAAAACATCTCCTTTAGGAAGTTCATTTAAAGATCTCATTTTAATACTTCTTTTAACATTATTTTTTTCATCAATTTCTACTCTAAAAGTTTTAAATTTTTTATTCATTTTGTCTCCTTTATTTTCACTCTTTTTTTCTTATACCCAACTGAAATAGTTTTAAATTTTAAATTATTATTACTTGAAAAACAAACTATTGTTTGGTAAAATTAGTTAAGAGGTGATACAATGAAAAATATTTTTTTCCTTATAGATGTAAATTCAGCATATTTATCTTGGGAAGCTGCTTATCATTTACAACACGGAGGAAAAGTTGATTATAGAAAAATTCCTTCTATAGTTGGAGGAGATCCTACAAAAAGAAAAGGTATAGTACTTGCTAAATCTATACCTGCTAAAAGATATAATATTAAAACAGGAGAATCTATTTCTGAAGCTTTAAGAAAATGTCCTAATTTAAAAATAGTTAGTCCTTCTTATACTAAATATATGAAAGCTTCAAATGCTTTAGTTAAAATCCTAAAAGAATATAGTCCTAAAGTTCAAAGATTTTCTATCGATGAATGTTTTTTAGAATATATAGTAAATAAGCATTCAAATGTCAATCCAATAGAAGTTGCTTATGAAATAAAAGAAAGAATAAAAAATGAATTAGGTTTTACTGTAAATATAGGTGTTTCTACAAATAAATTATTAGCTAAAATGGCTTCAGATCTTAAAAAACCTGATATGGTTCATACACTTTTCAAATCAGAAATAAAAAATAAAATGTGGCCTTTAGAAGTAGATAAATTATTTATGGTTGGCAAAGCTACTTATTCTAGATTAAAAGACTTAGATATACATACTATAGGTGATTTAGCTAAAATGGATGTTGAAATTTTAAAACACTTTTTTAAATCTCATGGGCAACTAATTTGGGAATATGCTAATGGTATAGAAAATTCTAAGATAGATATTAACAATCATCGCAAAGTTAAAAGTATAGGTAATTCAACTACTATTCCTTATGACTTAACTAAAGAAAAAGAAGCATTTTTATATATTCTTTCATTAACTGAAATGGTTGCTATGCGTCTTAGAGAAAAAAATCTTTTATGTTCTCTTGTTTCTATAAGTATAAAAAATAGCGAGTTTTTAAGATATAGTCATCAAAAAAAACTTTCATATAATACTGATTTGACTAATGACATTTATAATGAATTAAAAAAACTTTTTTTATCAGTATGGAAAAAAGAACCTATTAGACATTTAGGAGTTAGAGTAGGGAGCTTGTCAGAGAATAGATTTGATCAATTATCAATATGGAATAATAATAATCAAGAAAATTTAAAAAAACTAGATAGTACAATTGATAAATTAAGATTGAGATATGGAGAAAATATCATAAAGAGGAGTTCTTTTTTACATTCAAATATTGATTCTATAAATGGTGGAGTACAAAAAGACTATCCTATGATGACAAGTTTATTATAAATTATATTTTAAATAAAATCCATTTTGATTTATCTATTTCATATTTTAATTCATATTTTCTTTCTATATTTTTTATTATACTTTGACATATATACTTATACATTATATTACCAGCTGTTTTTTCAATTTCAAAAGAACAAATTTTATCTACTTTAACTACAATATCTTTTTCTTTTTCATTATCAATTTTAAATTTAATAGGTTTAATTTTTCCATCAGGTTTATGCCAAGCGATCATGTGTATTGGTTTTGCAATAACTTTCATAATATGTCCTTTCTTCAAACATACGTGCTTAATATAATTATACACCAATCATACGTTCGTGTAAAGTGATTTTAAAAATATATTTTAACTTTTATTTAAATTGGTTAAAAATATGTGATACAATTACCTTACAAAGAAGGTAGGAAATAGGTCAGGAGGTTATATTATGAAAAATTTAGAACATTTATTATTTGATTTAAATCCAACGCCTCTATGGCTGTTTAAATTTGACAATTTAAAATCATTGATTAATTTAAAATCGGAAGAAAAACTTAAAAAAATTAATATTGAAAAAGTTAACAAGGCTACACTTGATTTATATGAGGCTGATAGTAAAAAAGATTTAGAAAAAAATTTAGATAAGATAATACCAAAAGAATCATATGAAGATTTAGAAAATTGTTTAGAAAATGTATTTTCTAAAAAAGAACATTTTGAAGTTGAGACTGTTAATTATACTTTAAAAGGTAAAAGATTAGATTTATTATTAAGGTTTATTCCATCGGATAAAGATATACCTTATGTTGTTGTTTCAACTACTGATATTGGTCGTTTTAAGAAGTTATTAAAGACTAATGAAAGGTTAGCTAAATTACCAAAGGCAAATTTAGATATAGTAACTATTTTATCTTGTAAAAAAAATATTGAATATATTAATCCTACAGGAAAAAAACTTATAAAATCAAATAACTTAGATAGTATTTTAGATATCTTTCCAGATGATTTTGAGAAAAAATACTGTTCTAATTGTAGACATAATAATAAATTTGAAAGACAGTATTTAAAAGATGATAAAAATTATTTAATGAAAATACATCCTTTTTATAAAAAAAGGGAATGTATGATAACTATTTCTGATATAACAGAATATACTAATCTAAAAGATAAAAATAAACTATTAACTCAAGCTTTTAAAAGGAATCATCAACCTATAATAATTACAAATAGTGATGGAGATATTATAAAGATTAATAAAGCAGTAGAAGATATTTATGGATATACTAGCGATGAACTTATTGGTAAAAATACTAATGTTTTAAATCCTGGAAGAGATGTATATAAAGATTTAGGTTATTCTAAAAAAGAATATGAAAATTTGTTTTCAGGGTTATGGGAAGATATAAGAGATCCAGAAGTTGGAAAATGGGAAAATGTAGTTATTAATCAAACTAAAGATGGTAAATTAAAATGGGTTGAGTTAATGATATCTACTGTTTTTGATGAAAAAGGGGATATTAAAAATTTTATAGCTCTGCCAGTTGATATTTCACAAAAAATAAATGAAACTGCTGAAACTAAAATTGGTTTATATAAGGCATTAGCAGATTTAGCAGAAATGAGAGATCAAGAAACTGGTAATCATATGAAAAGAGTTGGTTTATTTTCAAAATTATTGGCCCAAACTTATAATAAACCGTTGCAATTTTGTAAGGATATTAAAAACTTTGCTCCGCTACATGATGTTGGGAAAGTTGGAATAAGTGATAGTATTTTATTAGCTGAAAGAAAATTAACAGATAAAGAATATGAAAAAATGAAAGAACATACATTATATGGATATGATATTTTAAAAGATAAAAAAGAACTTTCTATGGCAGCACAAATTGCTTTAAGTCATCATGAAAACTACGATGGAACAGGTTATCCATATCAAATATCAGGAAAAGATATACCTTTAGAAGCTCATATAACTAGCTTATCTGATGTTTATGATGCTTTAAGAAGCAAAAGACCATATAAAGAGCCTTGGAGTCATGAAAAAACTATTAAAGAGATATATTCTTTATCAGGTACAAAGTTTGATCCTGAATTAGTTGAAAAGTTTAAAACTGTTGAAGATAAATTTAAAAGTATATATTCTAAACTTAAAGGTTAAATATTATTAAAGGAGAGATATGAAGAAAGTTAAAATTTTTACTTGGAGCTATTGTCCCTTTTGTGTTGAAGCTAAAGATATTTTAAAAGATAAAAATATTAAATTTGAAGAAGTTGTCATTGATAGGGATCAAAAAGCATTAGATAATCTTGCCAATGAGACTAATTGTTCTACTGTTCCTCAAATATTTGTTGAAGATAAGTTTATAGGTGGATGTGATGATTTAAAAGAATTAATTATTAATTCGGATTTTGAAGAAGTTTTTAAATAAAAAATAAAAAAGATATTTAATTAGACTTAAAAAGTTTAATTAAATATCTTTTTTTATTACTTACTTTTTATAAATTTGTTGTTATCTAATTCTTCAAATGCATTATCAAGTTCTTTTTGAGTATTCATAACAATAGGACCGCCCCAAGCTATTGGCTCTTTAAGTGGATCGGCAGCCATAAATAAAAATCTTGAATTTTTAGTTGATTTAATTAAGATATCTTTTCCTTTAGATAGTAAAATTCCTTTAGTATTTTTAAAGTTAACTTTTTGACCATCAATATCAATTTCTCCTTTAATAAGTAGTAAATAAACAGTCTTATTTTTAGAAACTTGATATTCAAATTTACCTTTGTTTTTTAAAGAAACATCAAAATATATAGGATTAATAAAGGTACCACTAATAGCACCTTCTGTATCTTTATATTTACCACAAATTACTCTGACTATTTGTTCATTATCTTCATAAACACCTAGATCTTTCTTAGTAATATCTCTGTATTTAGGCTCTGTCATTTTATGTTTTTTAGGTAAATTCAACCAAAGTTGTGCACCTAGCATTTTGTCAGATTCTTGTGGCATTTCTTGATGGATAATACCACTTCCAGCAGTCATCCATTGACATCCGAAAGGCTTAATTACGCCACTATTTCCTAAATTGTCTCCATGTTCTATTTCTCCACTTATTAAGTAAGTTATTGTCTCTATACCTCTGTGAGGATGCCATGGAAATCCATTTGTGTAATCATCAGGATTTTCAGAATCAAAAAAATCCAAAAGTAAAAATGGATCTACATCTTTAATATCTCGCTTTGAAAAAATCCTATTAAGTTTAACTCCAGCGCCATCAGATGAAACTCTTCCTTCATATTTCTTTTTAATAGTTCTAATCATAAATATTACCTCCATTTTATATATTTACCATAAATATAAGATTTTAAACGTATAATATATTTATTTAAATAAATATTAGTAATAAATAAAATATTAATATATTGATTAGAATTAATTATTTTAAAAAAATTAAAAAATGTTATAATTGTTTTACTGACTTAAAAAAATATAATAGAGGTGATAAAGTGGGACAAAATATCAAAGAAGAATTTAATGAAATGATTAGTGTTATTTCTTTAGAAATAATGAAGAAAAAACCAATGAAGGATTTTTATTCAACAATTGATGATTTAAAATCTATTGAAAAAGATTCAGCTAAAAAAATAAACAATATTAAAAAAGATATTAATATGGTTAAAAAATCAACTGATAAAAACAAAGAAAATATAGTTGAATCACTTAAATCAAGTAATAAATATTTAAATGAAAAAATTGACGGATCTAATAAATTAATTAATGATTTAAAGGATAAAATTAATATTATAAATAAAAGAAGTAATTTATTGTTAATTTTTAGTTTAATACAATTTTTAATTGTCATATTTTTAGCATATAAAGTAAGTGTGTTGTAATATGGAAAAAGTGGTTTCAACCTATAAAGATATATTATTTAAACTTCAAGATTATGATTTGAAATATAAAAAAGATTATATTTATAGAAGAAGTCATGAGATTATTGAAGATTATAAAATAAGTCAAAAGAAATTAGAAAAAAATAAAAGTTTAGATTTTAAGCAAAATAAATTAAAGGAAATATTAAAATTAATTGAAAATAAAAAGTTTGACTTGAAAAGTATGGTCGATGAAATTAATGATCCATTAATATTAGCTATA
This sequence comes from Bacillota bacterium, assembly GCA_051744845.1. GTDB lineage: Bacteria > Bacillota > Clostridia > Peptostreptococcales > Acidaminobacteraceae > JBNJDJ01. The sequence continues at coordinate 6,175 of JBNJDJ010000048.1, read as the reverse complement.
ACAGGGGTAGGTAATTGTGGTAAATCTTCTTTTATAAATTCTATATTAAAAAAAGATATTGCTCAAGTTAATGATAGGGCTGAAACTTGGATTTTCAATATACTTAATTATGTTGAAAATAATGTATCTAATGGTGATGGAATAGTTTATTTTGAAGGTGAACCTGGTAAGCATAAAACAAGACAAGAAATAAAAAAGTTAATTGAAAATGAAAACGAAATGTATGATAATTCAATTGAGCTTATTAATAAGAAAAGAAAAGAAATAAAAAATGAAAATATTAATCGAAAAGAGAAAAGAAAAAAAGCTAAGGAAATAAAAGATAAGTATACTTATAAATCAGACCTTTATAAAATCAAAAATTTTTATGATATTGAGTTATTAAAAAAATATAGATTAGCCGATACACCTGGTTTAGGGCAAGCAAATAAAAGCAAGATTAAAGATATACTTGATTACTATAAAAGAGCTGATGGGTTGGTATTTGTAGTAGATGTCGATAGAATAGATCAAGAAGCTACTAAAAAAGAGATTTTAAAAGTTAAAAACAATAGTAAAGTAGATACAAAAATATTATTAATAATTAATAAAGCAGATAATGTTAATAACTTTGATCAAATTGAGTTAAAAGTGAGAAAAAATTATGGACAATTAGTAGATTATATATTACCTTATTCGGCTAAAAAAGTTATATCGGCTCATAAAAATAATAATAGTAAGTTATTGAAAGATTATAACTACTATAAGGCTTTAAAATTTTTAAATAAAGTATATACATCAAATAAATTAATAAGAATTGATAAAAAAAATGAAAGCATAAATATGGATTTAGAAAAGTCTAGAAAAAAGTTATTAGATATACGAGATGATTTAATAAAAAAAGTTAATCAGTATAAAAAGAATATCAAAAATATTAGAGAAAAAATAAATATAAATATTAATAGTGAGTTAGTAAAGATTGATTCAAATGTTCATAAAAATAATAAAAAATTAGATAAGTTAATTAGAAAAAAAATTAATGGTAAAATTAATGATAATATTTTTTCTAAAAGATTAAATCGCTTGTATGAAGAATTAAAAAAAGATAATCTAAAAGTTTTAGAAAATATTAATAAAGAAATAAAAGAGAATTTAAAAGTTAATATACAAGAATCCTTTGTTTCTGATTACCAGTTAATAGAAAAAAACTGTATAACAGATAATTTCTTTGAAAAAATTCATAAAAAGATTTCTAAAATTAGTTTTGAAATTGATGAAAATAGTTCATTTAATAAAGCAGTTGAAGGTATAGGAAACAAAATAAAAAATATATTTTCAAATAAAATTATGAATTCAATTGGTGAAAAAATATCTGATTATGCAATAGATAAAAGAAAAAATAAGATAAAAAAAGAACAAAAAAGAATTAATCAAAAATTCAACAAATTAAGTAAAGAAATAAAATATGAAATTAGAAGTGAAGTTAAAAGTTTTAGTTCACAAGTACAGTCAGAGATTAAAAAGGATTTTTCAAATAAATATATAATTCCTGAAAAAATAACTATTCTTAAAACTATTATTAATAGTTTAACGGATAATTTAGCTTTAGATATTATAAAATTGGATATAATAGATATTTTAAAAAAAGAAAAAATAATATAAGAGGTGGTCAAAATCGTTAAAAAAATTTTAGAAAAATCTCCAGCATTTAATCAATTAAAAGATAAAGATAAGTTTATAGAATTAAAAGAAATCACAGAAAATATTTCAATAACTTTAAAAAATTATAATATTAATGAAGAATTAAAAATTGGTGTTGTAGGTGAAGTTAAATCAGGTAAATCCACTTTAATTAATTCATTAATTAATGAAGATGCTTCGCCTATAGGCATTACTGAAACTACAGGAAGCGTTATTAAGTTTAGGAATACTAAACGCGATAGTTATATTGAATATATAGATGGTAATAAAGATGTAGATAATTATGAAAATATTAAAAATAAAGTTCAAAATTTTGGAAGTAATTATTCTAACTGGGAAAATGTATCAGTAATTAATTTTGATTTTAATAATAGTTTTTTAGAATCATTTGAATTAATAGATACACCTGGATTACAAACTTTAAATAAAAAAGCAGAAAAAATTACAGAAGAAATTTTTAATAAAATAGATATAATTTTATGGGTTTTTAACTATACTCACTATGATCAACTAGATATTCAAGATAAGCTAGAGGAATTTATTGAAAAATTTCCTAAACCAATTGTAGCTATTATAAATAAAACTGAAAATGTTAGTGATAAGAAAAAATTAATTAAAGACTTTAATAATGATTTTTTATTTTTTGATGAAATAAAAGAAGTTATTCCAATGTCCGCATTAAATGCATTAAGTGCTAGAAAAAATAATAATCAGAATTTATTAGAAGAATCTGGAATTAATAATTTAATTAATTATTTAGATAAAATTAAAGATAAAGGGTCTAAAGAAATGAAATATAAATCTAACAAAGAATTATTAGATAAACTAATAGGGAAGTATGTTGATTTTCATGAAGATATTATAGAAGATATTAATATAAAAAAGTCAAATTTTTATTCAGATTTAAAAAAAGAAAAAGTTGAAAGAAAGATGTTACTAAATGGTATAAAAAGTTATAAAGATAAAGTTAGATTATGTAGTCCTGAAGATATTTTTGAAAATCAAATCAATGAAGTATATCAATATATAGATAATTTTGATAAAACTGATATAAAAAAAGAAAATATTGAAAAGTTATTAAAAAATAAACTAGAGTATGAATTTAATGAAGCATTAATAAATAAAAAAGCTAATATTTTTATGAATAATTTAATATCAGAATTAAAATTAGAAATAGAAGAAAATTCTGAAGAATACAAATTAGTTAAAAATAGTTCTATAGATAATGAAATTAGTTCAATAAATGAAAATTTTAAGAGCAAGAGTTTAAAAAATGGTATTGGTCTTGGTGGAATATCTGCAACAGCTCCAGCTTTTTTTGAAGCAGTTTTAGGTAGTCAAGCAGCTTCAGTGACATTTCTAGGAGCTTTACCTCAATTTGTTATTCCTGGGATAGCTATAGGTGCCGCGGGTACATATATTCAAAGAAAAATAACAGTTAGTAGGAAGAAAAAAATAAAAAAAGATTTACATAAATCTTTTGAAAAAATTACTAAACAATATAAAAAGCAACTTTTTTTGAAAATGGATAATTTAGAAGATAAATTAGAAAATATTTATCAAGAAAAAGTAGAACTGATTTGTATTAGTCATAAAGTAAATAATGAAGAAGATTTTGATATTAAAATAAATCAAATAGAAAAATTTATTAGTAATTTTAATGAAAACAAAATTCATAACTTACTATTTTCAGGTGAATCATTTGAAAATTTAAATTTAAAAGAGCGAAGGAATAAATATATAAAGTTAATAGAAGATACTGATCCTAATATAGATGTTTCTGAAACTGTTATAAATAAAATAATATTGGATAAGGATATTTTAAATTATAAAATATTTAAAATAGAGTTAGAACAAAAATTTATTAATTTAAAAAAGGGAAATAAAAATATTAATTATATCTATTTGGAAAATGTTAATAATTTATTTATTATTAAACTAAATGATAAGTATAAATTAGTATTAGATAATATAAAAAATCCTTTTTATTCAGTGAATTTTGATAAATTGAACTCATTAAAAAATAATGATTTTGTAGAATTTTATAGATCTGAAGAAATTATTAATAAAGAAAATAATGGTTTTAAAGAAAGCTATAAAATATTATTTGATTATATTGAAAAGAAATTATCTGTTTTAAAAGATGTAATTAAATATGAAAAAGATATAGAGGAAATTCAACTTAAAGATTATTTAAAGTATATGCTAAAAAATTATAATAATACTGAGGATTCAATTGAAAATATTTTAATAGATATTGAAAATTATAGTTTGAATAAAAATTTAGATATAATTGATTTTAGAAAATTACAAAAAAATATTATTGATGGAATTATAATATCTAAAGAATTGAAAAAAGATATAAAAAAGAGAGAATTAGAAATTGAAATATTAAATGATAATAAGAAAGAATCAGTAAAAAATAAGAATTTAAAATTGAAAAAAATGTTAAGTTTATTGGAAGAAAATCCAAGCATGACTAAGAGAAAAAAAGCTGAAATGATTATTAATATAACGGCATTGACTTGTTCGTTAGTTGCTATTCAACCTATACCATTTGCAGACATATTTATTTTATCACCACTTCAAACTACAATGGCTATATCATTAAATAAAATAATGAAAAATGATTTAGATAAAGCGAATGCTAAAAAAATTGTTAAATCAGTAATGACAACAATAGGATGGGGGTTTTTATCACAGCAAACTGTTCTAGGACTTTATAAAACGGTTTTACCATTTATGGGAGCAGTAACAACTATCCCTTTAGTTTATGCATCTACTTATGCTTTAGGTAAAATATTAGTTGCGTATTTTGATAAAGATAATACTATGAGTAAATCAGAAATGAAAAGAAATTATAAATTAGAATTCAAGAATATTAAGAAAAATTCTAAATATTTGAATCCAATGAATATTAAAAGAGAAATGCAAAAATACAAAACTATTTTAAACGAATATGCTAGAAAAAAAGAAGAGTATGAAAAAAGTTTTGATAAATTTGATAAAAGTAAAAAAAATGACATCAAATACAGAAAAGAAAGATTTGTTAAAAGATTAAAAAATGAATATTCAAATATTTATTTTACTGAAAATTATATTAATAACATGTTTATATATAAATATGAAAAAATAAGTAAAATAGAAAGAGAGTATAATTTTGCAGAATTAAATGAAGAAAAATATAAAAATTATAATAAAGAATTAAAAATTGGTGAAAATTATCTAATTATTGAATCAAAAAATAATAAAATAATTATTGATATTATTAGTTCAAATAAGCGAAAAGATTTGAATGAATCTATTAATAAAAATAAAGTTTTGATTTCAAAAATTGATAAATTAAATAAAGATATATCTAAAAAAGAAAATGAAAAATATAAAATTGAAAGAGAAATTAGTTTATATAAGAAAAAGAATAATAAATTAAAGAAGTCACTAGACGCTAATGAAATTAATAAAGATAAATACGATAAAAAATTAAAAGAGAATGAAAAGGTAATAAATAAATTAACAAGTAATAAAGAAGAAATTATTTTGGAAATTAATGAATATAAAGAAGAAGCTGAGAGATATAAAAACAGAGATACTCATAAGATTTATTCAAAATTTATAAAAGAATTAAATTCTAAAAAAAATATTAGGATTCAAAGAACGATTTTAAATCGTCTAGAAGTGAATAGTATTGAAAAATTTGATATAATTGAAGAAGAAATTATGCAAATTAAAAGAGATTTTATTAAAATAATAAATAAAAAAGGATATTTTATAACTAATACTAATAATTTAGGAGAAATATTGATAATAAAGGATGGAAAAGAATTAATTTATGAGTTTAAATTTAAAATAATAGATAGTTTTAAGAGAAAACAAGAGCTAATTAGTAAATTAAAAAGTTCAAGTGTTTTAAAACTTTACAATGCAGAAAAAAGTTTTTTTTCACAAAATAAAAATTTTGGTATTATGGCATTTAACTATATACAAGTTTTAGAAAATGAACTTCATAAATTTGATGATATTATAAGAATGAAAGATAAAGATCCATCAAATTATTTTGAAATAAAAAATGGATTAACCTTAGGAACATATCCTATGTTTATTAAAGAAATTAAAAATCATAGTGTAAAAGAATTTGATTTAAATAAATTGAAAAGTATTAATAATCATTTATTCTATGTGTCAAAAAAAAGAAACAATGTTGCTCATACACCTGATGGTAAAGATGAGAAAAAAGATTTTGTATTGAGTAGAGAAGAATATGAAAATATACGTATAAAAATAATTAATAAAATATTACCAGTTATTGTTGATTAAAATATAATGATTAAAAAAGGTATATGATTAAGTTCATATACTTTTTGTTTGTATAATAGGCATATTTTAAATCTTTAAGATGAGTGTCCTTTGTAAAGAATAATCTGAAGGAAGTCTAAAGCAAAATAAAATAACTCTTTGGTTATGCAAATTTTACTAATATAAATAAAACAGATATTAC
>JBNJDJ010000047.1:0-15759 GCA_051744845.1 Bacillota bacterium | reverse complement strand
CTGAGCAAATCTATAAAAAACAAAAAAATGCTTTATCTAATATGTCAGATTATTTTAAAAGATTAGAAAAATATAAAATACCTTTAAGACCTTATAATATCACAGGGTTAAAAAATATACGTTCTTTCCTTTCAAATGATAATGTAGAATATAATAGTAATAAAACAATCGTTAATAATGGTAAAAATGTAAATGATATTATTGATGATTTAGAGAAAAATGATAAAAAAGTAATTTTTACGATGGGTAAAGGTGGTGTTGGTAAAACAACAATTGCGGCATCAATAGCACTTGGATTGGCTAATAAAGGAAAAAAAGTTCATTTAACTACAACTGATCCAGCATCTCATTTAAAGTTTGTAATAAATGATAGTGAAAATATATCACTTAGTAGTATTGATGAGAAAGAAGAGCTTGAAAAATATAAAAAGGAAGTTTTAAATCGAGCAAAAGATGATATGAGTGAAGATGATTTAGAATATTTAAAAGAAGATTTGCGCTCACCTTGTACTCAAGAAATAGCAGTTTTTAGAGCTTTTGCACAAGTTGTAGATAAATCTGAAGATGAAATTGTAGTTATTGATACAGCTCCAACTGGTCATACATTATTATTACTTGATTCAACAGAAAGTTATCATAAAGAAATAGAAAGATCACAAGGTGAAATTCCTGAATCGGTAAAAAGATTATTGCCTAAATTAAAAAATTCTGACTTGACTGAAGTAATAATTGTTACTTTAGCTGAAGCTACACCAGTATTTGAAGCTAAAAGGTTAGAAGATGATTTAAAAAGAGCAGGGATTTTTTCTAAATGGTGGTTGATTAATTCAAGTTTTTACAAAACTGATACAACAAACAAAATTTTAAAAGTTAAAGCAAATAATGAAGTAGAGTGGATTAATAAAGTAAATGATATATCAAATGAAAATTTTGCTGTTGTTAAATGGATCCCTGAGAATTTAAAAGGAAACAAATTATATGATTTAATAAATTAAATATAATTTTTATTGTATACTCTTAAAATAATTAGTATTATCTAAATGTTTTAAGAGTATTTTTTTTCGATAAATATTAAAAAAGTATAAAAAATACAATAAAATTATTTTTTTATAAATAATCTGTTATAATTATATTAATATAGTATTTCAAAAGGATTAAATTTTAGGAGGCAAAATATGAAAAAAAATTTCTATATTATATTTTTAATTTTAATAGGTTTATTAGTAACTGCTTGTAATAATCAAGAAAAAAATGATACAAATAAGTCTTTAGAATTTGATTATGAGATAGCTAGTTTAGAAAATATAGAAGATGAAGAAATTAAAGATTGGTATGAAAATAATAGAAAAAGTTATGGAGTTTATAAATTTAATGTTAGTAAAAATGATAAGTTTTTACTTTTAAGTGCTGGAAGGAGAAAGACTGGTGGATATTCATTAAAAATTAAAAATGTAAATCAATCAGATAAATTAGTTGAATTTATAATTGATTTAGATAAACCGTCATCAGATGAGATGGTTACACAAGTAATAACGTATCCAACTCTTTTGCTAAAAGTTAATGCTAATCAAGAGTTTGATCTAGATGCAAAATTAGACTTTGAAGAAGAAAAACTAGATAAAGAAAGTAATAAACTTAAATTTAAAAAAGTAAAAGGTACATATATAGGACAAATTGATAATAATTTCATTGAAGTTAATATAAGTGAAAATAGTGATTTTAAAAAAAATGCAAATTATAAAAATAACTTTTTATCATTAAAATTATCAAAACAAGAAAAAGAAATAGTTAATAAATTAGAATCTGGGAATAATATAACATTTACTTGCTATAAAGGCGAAAATAATACTTGGGTTATTGAAAATATTTCTATTGATTAAAAGGAGATATATGAGTTGTAGTAGATGTAATGAATTACCAAAAATAAACTTTGGGAATGCTAAAGTATATTTAAAAGTTCCAACAAAACACCACTTAAAACCTATAAAGAATTTAATTGAAAGTTTAGGTATAAAATATCATTTTGAAAAAAATTATTTTTTATTTAAAGTAATTGATTTTAAAAAGTTTATTTTGGATATTGAAAAATTAAAATTAAATGATCTAGATCAAGAAGATATTAAAATTTTGCCTATGAATATTAATAAAGGATTAACTTTCGAATCTTTAGAAGATATTCGGTCTTTGAAAACTTGGATGGATTTTTATAAATCAGAAGACGTATTAGATGTTTTGAAAAATGGAAAAATTAAAGTATTGTTTCAACCAATTATTGATATTAAAAATAAAAAAGTATATGGATATGAAGCATTAAGTAGAGGAATAACTAGCAATGGCAAACAAATAAATCCAGGAAGATTATTTAAAAAAGCAAAAGACTTAGATTTAGTATTTTTTTTAGATAGACTTTGTAGAGAATCAATAATAAAAAGAGCTAGTGAATTGAATTTGATAAAAAAATTATTTATTAATTTTTTGCCTACAGCAATATATGATCCAAGGAAATGTTTAAAGTCAACTGACAAAGTAGTTAAAAAAACAAAAATAGATCCTAATCAAATTACTTTTGAAGTTGTCGAGACTGAATATATAAAAAATTATGATCATTTAAATTATATTTTAGACTATTATAAAGAAAAAGGATATTCAACTGCTTTAGATGATATAGGTAGTGGATATTCAAATAAAGAATCATTTCTTTCTTTAACACCAGATTATATGAAAATAGATATGAATATTATTCAAGGAATTCATAAGGATAAAAATAAACAAGAAAGGTTAAAAAAATATTTGAAACTTGCAAATGATAAAAATATAAAGACATTAGCAGAAGGTATTGAAATTAAAGAAGATTTAGAATATGTTATTAAATCAAATATTGATTTAGCACAAGGATATTATTTTTCAAAACCACAAAATTATTTAAAGTCATTAGATATTAAAATGATATTACTTTAATTATTTATTTTAAAAAGTTCAAAAATATAATATAATAAAATTATAAATATTCAGAATATAATAGGAGGTCTAAATGAACGTTTTAATATGCGATGATTCTATGACTATAAGAAAAAAGTTATCTAAATCAATTAAATCTATTGACGATAATATTAAGATATTTGAAGCATCTGATGGACAACAAGGGATTGATATGTTTAAAGAAAAGCAAGTAGACTTAGTTTTTTTGGATATTATTATGCCTGAGAAAAATGGAATAGAAGTTATTAAAGAAATTAAAAATTATGATTCTAAAGCAGAAATTGTTGTTTTATCTTCTGTTGGTACTGAAAAAAATTTAAAGGCTGCGTTAAAAAATGGAGCAAAAGATTTTATTCAAAAACCATGGACAGAAAAAAATATAGAAACTATTTTGAAAGGAGTTTAAGATGTTTGCTGAATTTTTTGGTAATTACTTATTAAATAAAGGAATAGTTAATACAGATGATCTTCAAAAGGCTTTAGATGAAAAAGCTAAGGTTAGATTAAAGATAGGTACAATCGCAATAAATAAAGGTTATATGACTCCTAAACAAGTAAAAGAAGTTAATGAATTACAAAAAAATAAGGATAAATATTTTGGTCAGTTAGCTATAGAAAAAGGATACTTAAAAAAGGATCAATTAGATAATTTACTAAATGAACAAAAATCAGATTATTTATTATTAGCTCAAGCATTAATTGATGAAGATATAATGGATATGGAAACGTTTAAAAAAGAGGTATCAAATTATAAAGATGAAAATGATTTGTCTGATAATGCATTTGAGAAATTAAAAAATGGAAAAGCTGAGTTTATTATTGACCAATTATTAGAATTTGATAAAGATAAAGAATTTTTCTCAAAATATGTAAAATTATTTTATAAAAATATAATTAGATTTATTGATGTTAATACTACAATTAAAGAAATTAAAAAATATGAAAATGAAGAATATAGATTAATTGCAAGCCAAAAAATAAAAAAAGAAGATGATACTTTTTATTTTACAGGTATAGCCGGCGATGTAGATTCATTGTTAAAAATTTCTGGATTATATGCTGAGGAGATATTTAATGAAATTTCAGCTTACTCTAAAGATTCATTAGGAGAATTTTTAAATTTAAATAATGGACTTTTTTCAGTAAACATGTCTGATGAAGATATTGATTTAGCATTATCAGTTCAAGAAATTAATACAGATGTTAAATTAGATAATAACTTATTGCATATAGTTCCATTTAAAACATCTTTTGGAACATTTGATTTAGTTATTGGTATTTATTAATAAAATTTTAAAAAGTTCGAATTATAGAAAAAAGCTTTAGACCACTTTGGTTTAAAGCTTTTTTGAGCATTAGAAATATATTTTAAATATTTAGGTGTAAGTTATTAAATATAAATATGATATAAGGACTAGCTAATAATGAGAGTCTTCTTTGTTAAAAGATCTTATTTATACTTAAACTGTATTATATATTAGGCAGATAGATTTTCAAAAGTTATTTAGAGGAAAGAAAATGAGACGATTATATTATATATAATTGTAATCAAAAAGAACATATTGTATATAAATGAAATAGTTGATATAATTTCATTATACACCTAAGAATGAAAGGATTGCTATGAAAAAGGAATTAATCGTCATTTTAGAATCTAAAGGTAATTATTTAATAGATTATGAAGAGAAAAAAGTAAAAATTAAAAATCAAAAGTTTAATAGTCAAAAATATTTTTATAAAGAGTATCAAAAAAATAAATATGAAGCGATATATAAATTAGGAATAAAAAATAAAAAAGAAGAATTTAGTAAGTCATTAAAATATTTAATTAAAATCACAAATTTTTATATTAATCTTCTTTCAAAAGAACCTACTATCGAAATGTTAAGAGAAAAAACTAAAGTTAAAATAAATGAAAAAGATTTAGAAAAATTAATAAATTCAGCTCCTTTTATGATAGGAAAACAATATTTAACAAAAAGTTGGTTAAGAGACTTTTTTGAAAATATTCACTTATGTTTTCATAAAGATATAAAGGAGTTTGATGGAAAAGTTAGTGATTATTTTAAAAAAATTAATCCTAAAATAAATATAGTTGGAAGAGTATTTTTTCACTTAGTTGAAAATAAAAAATCGGATTATCCCTTTGCATTTTTAGCAACTTATGCAAGTTTAGTTAAGAATGAAGTAGGCGAAATTAAAGAAAAACATCTTCCTTTAAAAAATGCATTAAAAGAATATAAAAAAGATTCTAAAAAAATGCTACAATTATTATCTACTATTATAAAAGCAAGTAAAAAAAGTAATTTAATAAAAGAAATATATTCATCTGGAGAAATATTCCATCCTATTAAATTTAGTTCAAAAGAAGCTTATACTTTTTTGTGTGAAATAGAAATGTACGAAAAAATGGGAATTGTTTGTAGAATTCCTAAATGGTGGAAGAAAAAAGGTAGTAATGCAAAAATAGTACTAAAAGTTGGAGATGAAAACAAATCGAAAGTTGATTACAATGCCTTGGTTAGTTATAATCCTGAAATACATTTAGATGGCAATAAATTAACACAAAAAGAAATTCAAAAATTACTTAATGAATCAGAAGGTTTGACTTTGATTAAAGGAAAATGGGTAGAGGTTAATCACTCAAAACTTAAAAAAGCTTTAGATTATTTTGAAAAAGCAAAAAAGCAATCTAAAGAGTTATCAATGAATATAATAGAAGCTTTTAGATTTGAACAAAATCAACTGCTAGAAGCCGATAAAGACTCAAATATAGATATTGAAATAAATAATGGAGATTTTTTAAATCAAATAACATCTAAACTTCAGTCACCTGAATTAATTGATTCGATTAATTCAGATCAAAAATTTAAAGCAGATTTAAGAAAATATCAAACAAAAGGTTTAAACTGGTTATATTTTATGAAAAAAATGGGATTAGGAGCTTGTTTAGCTGATGATATGGGATTAGGTAAAACTGTACAGATAATTGCTTTATTATCATATTTAAAAGATAATAATGAAAAATCATTAATTGTATTACCAGTTTCTTTAATAGGTAATTGGATAGATGAAATAGAGAAATTTGCTCCACATTTTAGCTTTTATATTTTGCATCGTAGTGAAAATAAAAAATTAGAAAAGGCAAGGAAAATATTTGATAATGAAAATATAGATTTATTTATTACTTCATATGGTATGGTTTCAAAAATTAAATGGTTAAAAAAAGTTACTTGGGATAATTTAATAATAGATGAGGCACAAGCTATAAAAAATCCTGGGACAAAACGTAGTAAAAGTATTAAAGAGCTTAGATCAAAGTTCAAAGTAGCTTTAACAGGTACACCTATTGAAAATAGATTAGGTGATTTATGGTCTTTATTTGATTTTTTAAATCCAGGCTTATTAGGAAACAAAAAAGAGTTTAAAAGTTTTGTAAGTGGAAAAATTAAAAATGAAGGTGACTATAGTCAGTTAAATAAGATAGTCAATCCTTTTATTTTAAGAAGATTAAAAACAGATGAAAAAATCATTTCTGATTTACCTCAAAAAACTGAGATGAAAGTATATGCTTCTTTAACTTCAAAACAAAGTGTATTATATAAAAAATTAGTAGATAAGATAATAAAAGTTATGAATTCTGAAAAAGAAGGGATTAAAAGAAAAGGTATAATTTTATCATCAATTATGAAATTCAAACAAATTTGTAATCATCCTGATCAATATTTAGGTCAAGATTTATATTTAGAAAAAGAAAGTGGTAAATTCAAAAGATTAAAAGAAATTGCCAAAGAAATATATGAAAATAGAGAAAGAGTATTAGTATTTACTCAATTCCGTAAGCTGATAGATCCTCTAGACTCTTTTTTAGAAAATATATTTAATCATAAAGGTCATGTATTACATGGAGGAACAAAAGTTAAAAAAAGAAAAGAAATAGTTGAAAGCTTTCAAAGTGAAAAATATATTCCATATATTATTTTATCTATAAAGGCTGGTGGAGTTGGTTTGAATTTAACAAAAGCAAACCATGTTATTCATTTTGACCGATGGTGGAATCCAGCAGTTGAAGATCAAGCTACAGATAGAGCTTTTAGAATAGGTCAGACTAAAAATGTTGTTGTTCATAAATTTATAACTAAAGGAACAATAGAGGAAAAAATCGATGAGATAATAGAGAGTAAAAAAGAATTATCAGATAATATAATATCAAAAGATGAATCTAATAAGATAACTGAAATGAGTAAAGAAGAAATAATTGATTTAGTTCAATTAAGTGGATAAAGGAGGTAAAATGGGAAGATATCCTAAGTATGTACCTGTAGCTGAAAAGAAAAAAAGAAATAAGAAAAAAATCAAAAAGTTAAAAGAAATAATGGATATTTCACCAATTAAAATTGAAAGAAGGAAAATAGCTAGTTCTTGGTGGGGAAAAGCTTGGATTGATAATTTAGAAATATATGCTGACTATTCAAATAGATTAGCTCGTGGCAGAAAATATTTAAGATATGGCGCTGTAGCTAATTTGGATATTGAAAAAGGTGATATTGAAGGTATAGTCATAGGTAGTTCAAATAGATATTATGAAATAGATATTTCTATTGATACATTAGGAAAAGAAAAAAAGAAAAATTTAGTTGGAGAAATTAAAAAGACAATTTCTTCTTTGGAAGAATTAGTTGAAGGTGAATTTCCTAAAGATTTAAAAGGTTTGCTTAAATCTAAAAAAATGAATTTATTTCCTAAAGTAGATGAGATCAATTTTTTGTGTAGTTGTCCTGATTATGCTAAGATGTGTAAACATATAGTAGCTGTACTTTACGGAGTTGGAGTTAAGTTAGACCAAGATCCTTTATTATTATTTAAATTAAGAGGGATAGATATAGAAAGCCTTATAGATGAAACTATTGAAAATAAATCAAAGGAACTTTTAGATAAAAGTTCTGAATCATCTGATAGAGTTATAGAAAATTCTGAAATGAATGACTTATTTGATGTAGATTTTTAATTAAATTTAGGAGAATTTATGAATAACTTAATAGATAAAGATATTACATTAAAAGATTTAATTAAATATTTAATATTTACTCTTTTATTTATCGCTATTTCAGGAGCATCTTTTTTAATACTCTATGAAATAGTAGATGAAAAAGATATATTTTTGTCGTTAAATATTTTTTCTAATAAATTATTTATTAAGATTATTGTATTAATTACTGTATACATTATATTAGATTCTTTAAGATTATATTATGTTTTAAGGTCTATAGATGTAAAAATTTCATTTAAATATATTATAAAATTATCTTTTATTTATATATTTATATCTAATGTTACTCCTTTTGCTACTGGAGGAGGATTTGCACAAATATATTTTTTAAATAAAAAAGGAGTCTCTATAGGTGATGCATCTTCTGCATCTTTAATAAGAACTTTTTTAGCATTTATTTTTTTTATAATAATAGCTCCTATTATAATTATTTTGGATTCAAAAATTTATAATTTATTTCCTAAAAATATATCTGTTAGTTATTTAAGTTTATTTACAGGGATATACATAATAGTAATATATATATTTTATAATATAATTAAAAAACCTAAATTAATTGAAAAATATATTTATAATTTTTTCAATTTTTTAAATAAGAAAAAAATATTAAATGATAAAAAATTTAATAGATATATTGAAAAAACTGAAAAAGAAATAGAAAAACTATCTACTAATATTAATAATTTTTTAATTAGTAACAAAAGATATGTTTTATTATCAATTGTGTTTACTCTTTTGTTTTTATTATCATTTTTTTATTTTTCAGTAATATTAATAAAAGATTTGAATCCTAGTATATCTAGTTTAAAGATAATTTCAGCTCAAATAATAATAACATTTATAATGTATATGTCGCCAACTCCAGGTTCAACAGGAGTTGCTGAAGGAGGATTCACTTTATTATTTTCTACCTTTGTAACTAAAGGAAAAATTTTATCTGTGGTATTTGCTTGGAGATTATTTAGTATATATATACCTATGATAATTGGGATATTATTATTTAGTTATGAAATATTAGTCTCAAAAGATAAAGAAGTGAGGCCAAAAAATGGATAGAAAAAATAAATTTAAAATAATTATGTATATTAATATTTTAATTTTACTATTCTTAGTTTTTTATAAAGGATATTTATTATTATATTATTTTGATTATGAAGCAAAAAATGTCAAAACTATTGAAAAGATAAAAAAGATAAATGATAAAGAAATTTCATTTGCAGTTTTTGGAAATATTAAAAGTTCAATTAGTATTTTTGATAAAGATATTGTTAAAAAAGTTAATAAAGATAAATCTTTAGATTTTGCAATTTCTAATGGTGATTCAATATTAGATGGATTTGAAGATAAATATCGAATTTTAAATGAAAGTATAGAAAAACTAAAAATACCTATGATTGTTGGAATAGGAGATAGAGAGATAACTAATGATGGAGATGAAAGATTTTATAGTTATTTTGGTCCCTTTTATTTTTCCTTTCAAATTAAAGATAACTTTTTTATTTTTTTAGATACTTCTGGTAAAACATCTAAAAAGTGGCAAAAAAAATGGGTTTTAAAACAATTGAACACTTCAAAAAAATTTAAAAATACCTTTGTATTTATGAATAAATCACCTATAAAATTAAAAGTTGATACATTTTTTGATGAAGAAAACAATTATATTTTAGATAAAGATTATAAAAAATTTTTATTAGATAATTTTTCGAAATATAATGTTAAAGGAGTTTTTTCTTCAGTAGCAGGAATGTATAACAAAAAAACAATTAATGGTGTAGATTATATTATATCAGGAGCTTCAGGTGGAACATTAGTGGCTCAAGAGAAAAGTAGTTTTTATCATTATGTAAAAGTTAATATAAAAGATAACAAAGTAAATTATGAAATTATAAAGACAGATAATCTTAAACAGTCAATTTTCACTAAAATAATTGAAAATATTTGGATATATATTCATTCAGTTTTCTATATTAATTATTTAAACTTTATAATAATTCTAGCAAGTTTAGTACTTTTAATAATTTATTTATATAAAAAAGCTTCAAAAGATGTAGATTATTATAGAGATTTTAGTAAAATAAATAAAATCGATGAGGATAAAAAATTAAATATTTTAATGATAACTAATAATTATTTACCTTTTATAGGTGGAGTTCCTATTTCTATTAATAGATTAAAAAGAGGGCTTGAAAAACAAGATCATATTGTAAAAGTAATAGCTCCTAAATATCCTGATTTAAAATCAAATGAAAAAGATGTAATTAGAATAAACTTATTGAAATATTATAAATCAAAAGAATTTGAATTTCCTATTTCAAATATCTTTTCAAAAAAAATTAAAAAGGAAGTTAAAAATAATGATTATGATATAATACATGTACATCATCCATTTTGGTTAGGTAAAAAAGGTCTTAATCTAGGATTAAAAAATAATATTCCAGTAGTTTTAACTTATCATACTAGATTAGAAGAATACGCTCATTTTTTACCTGTATTTAAATTAGTTTTTAAAAATATACTTTCTCATAAAATAATTAAAAATTTTGCACAAAAATGTAGTACTATTATATCGCCAACTTATAGTGCAAAAGAGTATTTAAGTAATATAGGAGTAAGTAGAAAAAAATATGTTATTCCAACAGGAATAGATTTTGAAAAATATCAATTTTCAAACAAAGAAATAACTCGATTAAAAAATAAATTTATAAAAAAGGATGAAAAATTACTTTGTACTGTATCTAGATTATCAGATGAAAAGAATTTGTTTTTTTTACTTAAATCAATTAAATATATAAAAGAAAATACTAATAATAAATTTAAACATATTATTATTGGTGATGGTGGTCAAAAAGAAAAAATAGAAAAATATATAAAAGAAAACAATTTAAAAAATAATATAAAATTATTAGGAAAAGTTAGTCCTGAAGAGATCCCTAAATACTATCTAGCATCAGATATTTTTGTTTTTAGTTCATTATCAGAAACACAAGGTATGGTTATTTTAGAAGCTATGGCAGGAAAAACTCCTGCTGTTGCTATTAGAGCAAGTGGTATAGATGATGTTATCGAAAATAAGTATAATGGTTTTAAAACTAAAGCTAATATTAAAAGTTGGAGTAAAAAAGTTATTTTATTAATGGATGATAAAAGTTTACTTAATCAAATGAAGAAAAATTCATATGCTTATGCTTCTAAATATTCAATAGATAAAATAGGTAAAAAAGTTCAATCAGCTTATTATAAATCAATTAATGAACAAAAGTATTTAAAAAATAAATAAGGAGTTGAAAAAAATGAATGTATTAGTAACAGGTGGAGCAGGTTATATAGGTAGCCATACATGTGTAGAATTACTTAAAAACGGAGAAAATGTTATTATTGTAGATAACTTTTCTAATAGTAAACCGGAAGTTTTAAAAAGAATAAAAGATATTAGCAAAAAGGATTTTAAATTTTATGAAATTGATTTATGCAATAAAAGTAAATTAAATAAAGTATTTAAAGAAAACAAAATAGATGCAGTCATTCATTTTGCAGGTTTAAAAGCTGTAGGTGAATCTGTTGAAAAACCTATTAAATATTATAAAAATAACTTAGTTTCATCTATTAATTTAGTAGAAGTTATGGAAAATCACAATGTTAAAAAAATTGTATTTAGTTCATCAGCAACTGTATATGGTAAACCTGAAAAATTACCATTAAAAGAAGAGTTTAAAACTTCTACTACTAATCCTTATGGATCAACTAAATTAATGATCGAAAGAATTTATACTGATTTATATAATTCAGAAAATAGTTGGGCAATATCTTTACTAAGATATTTTAATCCAATAGGAGCACATGAAAGTGGTATGATAGGAGAAGATCCTACAGATATTCCAAATAATTTGATGCCATATATTACTCAAGTAGCTGTTGGTAAAAGAGATAAATTATCAATTTTTGGAAATGATTATGATACTCATGATGGAACTGGTGTAAGAGATTATATTCATGTGGTTGACTTAGCAAAGGGACATTTAAAAGCTTTAAGATTTTTAGATAATAATAAAGGAGTTCATATACATAATCTTGGAACAGGTCAAGGTTATAGCGTATTAGATGTTGTTAAAAACTTTGAAAAAGCAACTGGAGTAAAAATTGATTATGAAATAACTAAAAGAAGACCAGGAGATATTGCAGCTTGTTATGCTGATGTTAAAAAAGCTAAAGAAGAATTAGGTTGGGAAGCTCAAAAAGGAATTTATGAAATGTGTAAAGATAGTTGGAGATGGCAACAAAAAAATCCGGAAGGATATGTAAGTAAAGAATAAATGTTTTAAAAGCTTAAAATTGGATAAATATATAATATAGCCTAGTATCTAATTTTAGGAGGTTGGGATATGGAAAATAAATATAAAATCTTAGCAAATGTTGAAAATGAAATGATTGCAGATGAAATAATTGAATTATTAGAAAATAATGATATTAAAGCCTTTAAGGAATATGAAGGTGAAAGTATGAGCACACAAATTTATATGAATAAACCTTTAGAAGGAATAGATCTTGAAGTATTAGAAGAAGACTATCAAGAAGCTAAAGATTTGATAAATGCGTTTTTTTCTGAAGTAGATGAATCATAGTTTTTAATTAAACTATGATTTTTTTTATAAAAAAAATAATTTTTTGGAACTTTTTTTCATTTGATTCGTCTTATTAGTGTAAGAGAAAAAGAAATTAAAATATATGGAGGAAAAAATGAAAAAAATTATAAGTTTAAGTCTAGTAAGTATTATGTTGGTAATGTCTTTAGTAAGTTTTGCTACAAATAAAAATAAAGAAACGATTGAAGTAACAAAACAAGATGATAGATTAAATAATGTTGTTATTGAAAATACTAAAATTAAAAATTTAAAAACTGGGGAAATTGTTAAAATTGAAGATGAAAAAGTAGATATTTTATTTGGAGATATAGTTAAAACTATAAAAGTAAAAAATGCTAAAGATTTTTTAAAAGGGCAGAAGGTTAAATTATTAGAAAATCAAGATGGAAATCAATTAGTACATTTTCTAGATACATCAAATGTTAGTTTTAATAATAATGGAAAATTAATTGAAAAAGAAATAATAATTGATGGAGAAACTTTAAAATTAGATGTAAGTCCTAAAAGTATTAATGGAAATATGATGTTACCAATCCGTAAACCGCTTGAAAAATTAGGATATAAAGTTAAATGGAATAATGAAAAAAGACAAGTTGATATTATTAAGGGACCTCATTTTACGTCAATAAAAATAGGAGAAAATAGATATTTTAAAAATAAAATGGCTCATATATCTTTGAGTAAAGAGCCTATAATTGTAGATTCTAAGACTTTACTACCAGCTGAGTTTTTCTACACAATTTTAGGTCTAAATTTAGAAATTAATAATGGAAATATTTCGATAAATAAACCTAATGAAGATATGAAAGCATCATCAATGGCTATTAAAAGTGGATATATTGAAGAAATTAATTTTGGAAAAGAAGGAAAGGCTTCAATTGTAATTACAAAAAAATTAGATTCTGATAAATTATCAGATAAAATAATTATTCATACTCATAAAGATAAAACTTATTTTAATGCTGAGATAAAAAAAGGTAAGTTTATCAAAGTAATAACTCCACCTATTATGACAATGAGTATTCCAGGACAAACTTCTGGAGTAATAATTTATTCAAATAAAAAATAAATATTTAATTAAAAAAAGCTATTGAATTCTCAATAGCTTTTTGGATTTATAATTTTTCATTAACATCTTTTGTATTACATGTATTAATACCAAAGAGTTTATAAAACCCACAAAATCTAAATAATGCTGTAAAAAATGAAATTCCAGCTACTACATAGAAAAATGAATTTATAAAATATCCTAATATTAGAAATACTACACCTAATGTCAATCTAAAGTTTCTATCTACAGTACCGACATTTTTTTTCATAAAAACCTCCAGTTAATTTATATTAAATAAACTATATTATATATATATCCTAAAAATTTAGATATAAACAAAATATTAAAAATATAAAAATATATTATATATATTTTTAATGCTTTTTTGATATATTTATACTAAAGAGTCTCTTTAATTAATAAAATCAGGAGTGATAATATGCCTTCTACATTTAAAAGATTTTCAAAATATAAAATAAAATTTGAAAATTTAATAAAAAAAGATAAAACCAAGTATGAGATAATTAAAGAATTTATTAAAATTTTAGATAAAAAAGATAATTATACTTTATCACATTGTAAAAGAGTAAAAAAATATAGTATTCAATTAGCTAAAAGACTTAATCTTTCAAATGAAGAGATAGAAAATATTAGATGTGGTAGCCTTATTCATGATATTGGGAAATTATTTATTAAAAATGAAATTTTAAATAAGCCAGATAAATTAACAATAAAAGAATACGAAAATATAAAAAAGCATCCTATATTTGGATATTATTTTTTAGATAATATAAATGGATTTGAAGATATTAAAGAAATAGTCTTAGACCATCATGAAAGAGTAGATGGTAAAGGATATCCTTTTAAAAAAAGTAGTAATGACATCCATTATTTAGCTAAAATAATATCAATTGCTGATGCCTATGATGCAATGACTTCAAAAAGACCTTATAGAAAAAATCCTTTTACACATAAAAAAGCAAAACATAAGTTAAAAAGTTCAATTGGTTTCCAATTTGAAAAAGATTTAGTTTATGAATTTATTAAAAGTATTGATTAAGTTTAATCTTTTTTAAAAATATGATATTATAAAATAAAAAAAGGATTAAATTTATGACAATTAAAAGTTTTTTAAAATTAGTAGAGATTCAAACAAAAGTTGCAAGTGTTTTTCCAATGAGTATAGGTATTTTATTAGCAAGTTATCAGTATAGAGAAATAAATTTGCGAAATACTTTTCTTATGATTATTTCTTTATTATTTATAGATATGACAACAACAGCTATAAATAATTTTATGGATTATAAAAAAGCTAAAAAGAAGTATGGTTATAATTATGAAATTCACAATGCTATAGTTCAATTTGATTTAAAAGAAAAACAAGTTATTACAACTATTCTTATAATGTTAATAATAGCTTCAATTTCAGGGATTTTACTTTTTATAAATACTGATATAGTAATTTTATTACTAGGTATTATTTCATTTGGAGTTGGAATATTTTATTCTTTTGGACCTGTACCAATTTCAAGGACACCTTTTGGAGAAATATTTTCAGGTGTTTTTATGGGATTTATAATACTTTTTATAGCATTTTATATTAATACTCCTGTTTCAATAATAAATATAGAGATAATAAAAAAACAATTATTATTAAGTATAGACTATTTATTATTTATAAAGATATTAATAGCAGCCATTCCATTAGTTATTTCTATAGGAAATATCATGTTAGCAAATAATATATGTGACTTAGATGAAGATATAACAAATGATAGATATACTTTAGTTTACTTTTTAGGAAAAAAAAGAGCTTTAAAATTATTTAAAAATCTATATATATTTGCGTTTATTTTTACTATCTTAACTATATATATATGGGAATTTAGTCTTTTAACATCAATATTTTTACTTGGTTATATAATAATATATTTAAATACAAAGAAGTTTTTAAAGAAACAGACTAAAGCAGATACATTCAAATATGCAGTTATGAACCATTTATTAATTTCATTTATTATAATAGTTATTATAATTTT
>JBNJDJ010000046.1:0-16563 GCA_051744845.1 Bacillota bacterium | reverse complement strand
ATCTTTATTTTCCTTAATAATATCTACTAAAGCATTAACATTTGATACACCTTCTTTACTTAAATCCTTAGTTTTGTCTGATATTTCATTTGCTTTTTCTATGTTTTTGCTAGTTTCATTAATAACTTCTCCTAAATCATTTGTTTCAGCAGCGATTTCAGAAGCATCTGTAGCTTGCTGAGTTGATGCATTTGCTATTTCTTCTATAGCTTTTGCTACTTCATCACTTACCTTTGTCGATTCATTTGACATTGTTATTAATTCATTAGATTTATCTAAAATAAAATTACTTTCTTTTTTTATCTCTTTTAAAAGCTCAATTAGATCAATACGCATATTTTCTAAACTATTAGCCATATTCCCAATTTGGTCTTTTCTTTTTAATAAACCTTTTGGTAAATCATCACTAAAATCACCACTAGAGATTTTTTCAAGGTTTTTGATCATTAAATTCATTGGATCAAATGCTTTTTTAATTGCATAAAATAAAATCGCTGCAATTAATAATAAACTAATTATACCTACTATTAAAGACTTTTGAATTAATGAACTTTTAACTTGATTAAATTTAGAAATATCTAATCCAAGATTTAAAGCACCTATATGCTTTCCATCTCTATAATAAGGAATTAAAACATCTAAAACTTCCTTTTCATAAGTATCAGAATAATAAAAGCCTGAATACCTTTCACCATCTTGTGCAGCTGTTTTAGTTCCAATATCATCAAAAGTGTCTCCTACTCTTCCATTACTTCCAGCAGTTTCTACTAAATCATTGTTAAATGCTACTGCATAAACAATATTGTCATTATCTTTAGCTAAACTAACTAAAGTATTTTGTAAAGAATACTTATTTTTAATTTCAGATATTCTATCAGCTGAAATACCTACTTGAACATAGTAATTTTCATTTAGTTTAATTCCACCGTATTTTAAATATCCATCTCCAGCATCATTTTTTCTGGCCTTTTCAATATATTCATCCTTTTTTCCTTCAAAAACTTTATACATTGGATGATCTTTCTTATATTCATATCCAATATAATCTGAATGTGTTGATTTAATAATTTCCCTGCTATTATCTGATATATTAATTTCTTGAACATCCAGATTTTCAGCTATACTTTTAAGCTCTTCATTTGTTATATCTTCTAAATTTTTATTTTTAAAAATATTCGAAATAATTAATAATCTTTCATTATAAAAAGATTCTATAACCCCTTCTAATGATTCAGTATTTTTTATCTGGTTATCTACATTTTCTAATAAATTAAAACCATCTTCTGTAACTTGATCTTTTAAAGCATTAATACTAGCATCGTAATTTAAATATCCTATAGCACCTATAGCAACTACTACTAATATTAAAACGATTAATGTAATTTTGTGTTGTAACTTCATCCTTCCTCCTTTTTTATGCGGTAAACTCTAGTTAATACTATCACAATCTAAATGAATTTATCAAATGTTTTTATAAAAAATTATCCCTCCTTTTAAGTATGGAAACAAACAACCAAAATGTAAGCTTTATAATAACAATATCAATTATATATAACTCGAGTTATTTATACCCAAAAAAACAATTAAATAATCGTTTTTTAGAAATGATTATTTAATTAAAATTAACTCTTTAAAATGAAAAAGGTTTTCCTTAAAGAATAATAGTATACACCTTGACTTTTAATCTAATTGCGTTAAGATATAAGCGTAAATTAAATTGATAATAACGAAAGGAGATATATGTCTACATTAATTGCTCATATGAGCAGTAGCACAGATTTTTTTAAAAAATATATAGCAATCATTTTTGGAAACTTTTTAGTAGCAATAGCTTTTAATATGTTTTTTATACCAAACCATTTATTAAGCGGAGGAGTTGGTGGCCTTACAATAATGCTACATTATTTAACTGACATGCCAACATCAATATTTTATTTTGTATTAAATATACCAATATTCATTTTAGGATATATATTTATTGATGGAGAATTTATTCTTAAAAGTACTTTTTCAGTAGGTCTAATAACACTGTTTTTAAAACTAACTGAAAATATACCTGATATCTTGCAAATAAATGATATTTTATTAGAAGCTATTATAGGTGGTACACTAATAGGAATTGCATCAGGTTTATTATTTACAAATAAAGCATCACAAGGTGGCTTTGATATTATCGCTGTAATTCTTAATAAAAAGTTTAACTGGGATTTAAAAAATATTTTATTTGGAGCCAATTTAATTATAATTTCTTCTTCAGGAATTTTGTTTTCATTTACTGAAGCAGCTTATACACTAATTGGTTTATTTATAAGTTATCAAGTTTTAAATAAATTTAAAGAAGGATTCAATCCAGAAAAAAATGCAATGATTATTACTAAAAATCCTGATAAAGTAACAGATCAAATAGCTAATGAATTAGAAAGAGGTTCTACATTTGTAGATGGTAAAGGTGGATATACTGAAAATAAACAATCTATTATTTATTGTACTCTTAAAAATACTGAAGTTGTTAAATTAAAAGAAATCTTAAAAGAAATCGATAAAGATGCTTTTTTAACAATAAATGATTTAAATGAAGTTAAAGGAAATGGTTTCAAAGAAAAGTTTATATAAAAAAAGATGGATAAAATCCATCTTTTTTTATTTGTATAATTTTTTAGAACAATCCAAAGTTATGTGCAATTACTATTAATATACCAATTGGTGCAATAAATTTAGTTGCAATTCTAAATAATGATAAATAAGCAACTTTTAATTCACCACTATTAGATAATTCATCATAAACGTCGTCAGGATCCATACCCCAACCAACAAATAATGAAATTAGTAAACCACCAACAGGTAATAAGTAGTTTGCAGAAAGTAAATCTAACCAATCAAATATTCCAACTCTTCCAAAGCCAGGTAATGGAATTTTCATATCTGCCCAAGGTCCCATTGATAAAGAAGCAGCCATACCAACAATTGTAATAGCAACTGTTGCTATGATTACAGCCTTTTTTCTTGACATATCTTTTTCTTCATGGAAGTAAGCTACAACTACCTCTAAAATTGAAACTGAAGAAGTTAAAGCAGATACTGCCAATAAAACGAAGAACAAGATTTGGAAAATATATCCTCCAGCCATTTGTTGAAATACATTTGGTAATGTAATGAATACTAATCCTGGTCCACTTGCAGGTTCAATCCCAAATGCAAATACTGCTGGGAACATTGCTAAACCAGCAAGTAATGCTATAGCTGTATCAGCAATTGTTACTTGAACTGCAGTCTCGCCTAGCTTTTCATTTTTACCAATATAAGAACCATAAGTAATCATAGTACCCATACCTAATGATAAACTAAAGAATGCATGTCCTAAAGCTGATAAAATAGCTTCTCCGCTTAATTTAGACCAATCTGGCTTAAATAAGAAAGCCAATCCTTTAGATGAACCTGGTAGAGTTACGGCTCTAATATCTAAAATAATTATAATAACTAATAATAATGGCATTAATATTTTTGCATATTTTTCAATACCATCTTTAATACCTCCCAGTACAACACCAGCTGTCATACCCATAAATATAACTTGCCAAAAAATTGGACGATAGGTCTTACTAATCAGACCTCCAAACATACCTGCAATTTGATCTGCATTAGATCCTGCAAATCCATTCATTACAGACTTAACAATATAGTCTAATGTCCATCCGGCAACAACACCATAAAAAGACAAAATACTAAATGCTGCTAAAAAGCCCATCCAACCAGCAATAAACCAAGGTTTACCTGGTGCTAACTTTTTAAAAGAACCAATAGCATTCTTTTGAGCTCTACGACCGATAGTAAATTCTGATAACATTACAGGCGTACCAATTAGCGCAATACAAAATAAATAAACAACAATAAATGCGGCACCACCATAAATTCCTGTAATATATGGGAATTTCCAAATATTACCTAAACCAATTGCTGAACCTGCAGCTGCAGCAATTATACCTAACTTCGACGCAAAACCATCTCTTTCTGGTAATGGATCTTTCATATCCATAAATACTCCCTCCTTTAATTAAATATTAATTATCCTTAATACTTACATAAGTATAACACAATTTGTCTAAAAATTCAAAAAACTTTACAGATTTAAATATCAAACCATAATCTGATTTCTTCTTTAGCTGCTTGTAAAGATTCTGAGCCATGAACCGCATTTTTAGTAACATTTTTTCCATAAAGATATCTTATTGTACCTGGTCTAGCTTTTGAAGGATCAGTTTTTCCATTAATTTCTCTAATAACTTCTACTGCATTTTCCCCTTGCATTAGTAATACACAAATAGGTCCACTTGACATAAATTTTAAAAGTGGATTATAAAAATCTCTTTTTTCGTGTTCTTCATAATGTTTTTCTAAAATATCAGTATCTGCTTTTGTCATATACATATCAACTATTCTAAGTCCATTTTTTTCATACATATTAATAATTTCACCAATTTTTTTAGCGTTAACAGCATCTGGTTTTATAATTACAACTGATTTTTCCATAAAATCACCTGATTAAATCAGGCCTTCACCTCCTTTAATTTTATACTTTCCCTTTTTAATTTATACCACTTAAAAACAATTTTACTCATTTTTTTTATTTTCCAATTGCTTTTTTACTTCAACCATCCCTAAATCTTTGGCTCTTCTTATTATTTCTTTATCAGATATTTCTTGACTATTTTTTAAAGTCATAAAATCTAACATACTATATACTATTAAACTCATACCGAAGATAAGTATAAAAAAGTAAATTGTTAATTTTTTAAAATTTAAATTCATTAAATCACCACTTTTTTTATTAATTCACAGTTCAATGTTAACTTGTGGATAACTTTTAAAGTTTATCAATGTTTTTTTAACATTTTTGTGGATTAATTCTTTAGTTATATACTCAAAAAATAAAGTTATCAACATTATCCACAACTTATCAACAGTTTAATGTCTAATTACCTCAAACTTTTCCACATCATAATCACTATTTTTGTTAATACCTGCTTTTTTTAATGCAATATCAAGTTGTTTATCAACAGTATCAATACCATCTAATCTAGGCAGTAATAAACCTTTTTTATGTTTAAAACTTACAATTATACCATATTTTTCTGGATCTAATTCATTTAAATCATCTACAGGTTTACTTTCCTTTAAAATATCTACATTAATTTTTAAATCATCTAGTTCAAAAGGTTTTACTTCTGGAAATCTTGGATCATTTGAGCAAGCTTGAATTGCATTCCTACGAATTTCTAAAGCAATATTTTTTTCCATTCCTTTTCCAGTAGTTCCTATACAACCTCTTAGACCTGATGAATTTTTAATTGATACAAAAACTCCAGCTCTTTTATTTAACATCTCTTTAGGAAGATCTAGCTCGTCAATAGATAATTTTTCTTTTTCTTTTACCCATTTATTTATTGTTTTTCTAGCTAATTTAACATAAATATCTTCCTTATTAATCCTTTCTTTATTTTTCTTATTTTTTTGTTTTAAAATATCCTTATATAATTTTTTTCCACCTTTTTTTAAATTTGTATATGAAACAACACTATATCCTACACCAAAAGGCTTTTCATAAGATAAAAAATTCATTTCATAATCTAGGCCATCTAAAGCACCTAACATAATGTCTATAGATCTTTTACCACACTCTCCAGCTTCTTTACATAGCTTATTATCCATTCCAATTATCTCTTTTATTTTATTTTCTTTTAAATATTGAGTTATTTTATCATCAAATTCAACTCCTTTTTTAGAAAAAGAATAAGGACCTTGATTTGATAATTTGTGTGATAAATCTCCACTAGCAATTAATACAACTTTTCTATCAGAAATATTGCAAGCTTTTTTAATTGACATACCAAACTCATAAAGTTTATCAGAAGACAATAAACCATAATTAATAGGTATTAAGTTAAAATCAGAATAAATTTTTTCTAAATAATAAATAGGTACCATAACACCATGATCTAATGTTTTATTAACATCAAACTTATTAATAAATTTTTGATCAATTTTAGCAATTGGTATATTATCAATTGTAGCTTCTGAATAAATTTCTTCCATTAAATCTAAATCATTTTGTTTTTGTATTTTTAATGAAGAATGTCCAAACTTTTTAAAATCACCTTTTAAATTTTCAAAACTGTTAATTGTTACAGCATCTGAAAAAATTGGCCCGTGAGGACTAATAACAATAACAGTATCTGGACTAATTCTTTTGATTTCTTTAGCCACCTTTTTTAAAGAATTATAAGTCTTTTTACAATCCTCAATAGAGTTTTTTCCAATTTTGTCAATCACAACTGGTGGATGCGGTAAAATATAGCTAGCAACTAATCCCATAATACCTCCTTATTTTATATAACCTTTCTCTTTAAGCTTTTTTATATGATTATTGACTTTATCTTGTATATCAATATCATATTCTTCTTCTAATACAAACATCATAGAAACTGCAACTTGAGCAACATCTAAAAGTTCTGAACTTAAAGACTCATATATATCTTTTTGGTCTTTAGAAATCTTTTCACCATTTAATCCTCTTTGCTTTCCAATAACTTGAGCTAATTCACCAGCTTCTTCCATTAATTTTAAAGCTGTTGATTCTAAATTAGGTTTTAAATTATTCAATTTAGGCAAACTTAATTCTTTATATTTATTTTCCATATCTCTCCTTTATTTTTACTTCTATTATTATAATATCATCTTTAAAAGTTTTTAACAATACCTCTGAATTTAAAAAATTAATTGACTAATATTAAAATAAACTTTATAATTAACCTGATAGAGGGAGTAACTATCTTTTTAAGAATTTAAATCGTCATTACGGATTTTTTAATCCCGGTTTAAATAGTTTATAACTCGGTGAGACTCTACAACTATTTTTAGTTGTAGATTTTTGTATTTTTGAAACATTTAGGAGGAATTATGAACAAGATTTTACATGATATATTAAGTCAACAAAATTTATTTATTTTATTTATTATAATTTCAGCAAGTTTATATGTCTTAAGTAAAGGTGCAGATATATTAGTAGATGAAGCTGTTTCGTTATCAGTCCACTGGGGCGTTCCTAAGATGATAATAGGAGCAACTATTGTCTCACTTGGTACTACACTTCCTGAAGCTTCAGTAAGTGTTATGGCGGCGATTGGAGGTAATCCTGATTTAGCTTTAGGTAATGCTATAGGTTCTGTAATTGCTGATACTGGATTAATAATAGGACTTGCAGCTATGTTAGGAAAGCTACCTGTAGATGACTTTGTTATTGAAAAACAAGGTAAAATTCAATTTTTTAGTGGAATTTTTCTAGCAGTTTTAAGTTTACCCTTTTTATCAAAAGGAAGTAATGGTCATATTAATCAATGGATGGGTTTTATATTTTTAATTTTATTAGCTGTCTATATTTATAAAAGTATTGATTGGGCGAAAAAAGAAGATATACAAACAAATGCAGATTTTAAAGAAGAAAAAGCTCCAAT
Organism: Bacillota bacterium; assembly: GCA_051744845.1. Classification (GTDB taxonomy): domain Bacteria; phylum Bacillota; class Clostridia; order Peptostreptococcales; family Acidaminobacteraceae; genus JBNJDJ01. The sequence continues at coordinate 9,055 of JBNJDJ010000046.1, read as the reverse complement.
TTATTTACAATTATTTAAATTATTAATTGGTATATCATTAGTTATAGGTGGATCAAAAATTTTAATTCCTTCAGTTGAACTAGCTGCAATTAAAGTTGGTATACCACAAAGTATTATAGCGGCTACTTTAGTAGCTTTTGGTACTAGTCTCCCAGAATTAATAACTGCTATTACAGCAGTAAAAAAAGGTCATGGAGAATTAGCAGTAGGAAATGTAGTAGGTGCTGATATTTTAAATATTTTATTTGTAATTGGTGCATCTGCAGCAGTTACATCTACTGGTTTAACTGTACCTGTACATTTTTATAAATTACAAATACCAACTATGTTAATTATTTTAGGAGCTTTTAGATATTTCTCTAAATCTAAAGAAAGAGAAATTACAAAAATAGAAGGTATATTTTTACTTATTATTTATTTAATATATATTGTATTAAATTATGTATGGCTTTAAAAAAAAATAAATATAAAAAAAGCATTGACAAATTCAATGCTTTTAAAATATTTAATATTATCTTTTTGAGAATTGTGGAGACTTTCTCGCTTTCTTTCTTCCATATTTTTTTCTTTCTTTCATTCTTGGATCTCTAGTTAAGTATCCAGCATCTTTTAACTTAGGTCTATGATTATTATCAGCTTCTAATAAAGCTCTTGAAATACCTAATCTAATAGCGCCAGCTTGACCAGAAAATCCTCCACCGTGAACATTCACAAAAACATCAAAATTTTCTCTTGTTTTAGTCAAATTTAATGGTGACATTACATTTTTTATTAATAAATCAGAGTGAAAATATTCACTTAATTCTTGATCATTTACAGTTACTTTTCCACTACCTGGAAGTAATCTTACTCTCGCAACTGCTTTTTTTCTTCTACCAGTTCCTAAATGTTGAACTTTAGCCATTATATCCTCCTTATAATTCTAACTCTTTAGGCTGTTGCGCTGAATGTGGATGTTCATCACTAGCATAAACTTTTAATTTTTTAGCCATTTTCTTTCCTAATTTAGATTTTGGAAGCATTCCTTTAATTGTTCTTCTAACTAATTTTTCTGGATGCTTTTCTAACATTACACCATATGGAATTTCTTTTAATCCACCCATATAACCTGTATGCCATCTAAACATTTTATCTTGTTCTTTTTTACCAGTTAATTTAACTTTATCAGCATTTAATACAATTACAAAATCACCTGTATCAACATGCGGAGTATATGTCGGCTTGTTTTTACCAGTAAGATATGGCGCTATTTTTGAAGCTATTCTTCCTAAAGTTTTGCCTTTAGCGTCAACTACGTACCAATCTCTTTTAACTGTTTCTTTCTTTGCCATAAAAGACTTCATTTTTACCTCCTAGAATTTCTCTATATATTCAAACACCGGGGAAAGGGTTTAATAAACATTTTACCTTTAATATCTTATCATAAGCACACTATTTGTCAAGGCTTTAAATAAAAAACTTCAGTTAAATAAAGGCCTTGAGCAGGTGATGTAAATTTAGAATACTTAATATCTCTTTTTAACAATATTTCTTTTAAATCACTTTTAGATATTTTTTCTAAACCAATATAAATTAAATTTCCCACCATTGTTCTTACCATTTTATATAAAAAACCATTTCCATGAATTTTAAATATTATCTCTTTATCTTTTTTAAATATATCAATTGAATAAATTTCTCTAATTTTAGTTCTAGACTTTTTCATCGATGCACTAAAAGAACTAAAATCATGTCTTCCTATTAAAATTTCACTTGCTTTTTTTATTTTTTCTATATTCAATTTATTACTAACATGATATGAATACTTACTTCTAAAAACATCTTTATTTTTATTATTATAAACTTTATAACTATAAATTTTAGATTTAGCACTATACCTAGAATGAAATTCCTTATCTACTACATCTAAAGATTTGATAAAAATATCTTTTGGCAAATAATCATTAAGTATATTTTTCAATTTCTTTATAGGTATAGAGTTTGAAACTAAAAAGTTGAATACTTGATTAGTTGCATGAGCTTTTGCATCAGTTCTTCCAGAACCATGAATTCTAATTTTTTTATTATAAACTTTTTTTAACGCTTTTTCAATAGTTCCTTGTATACTTTTTTTATTATTTAATCTTTGCCAACCATAATAATTTGAACCATCGTACTCAACAATCGCTTTTAAATTATCCATAAATACCTCAATTAATAAAGATTAAGCTAATAAAATATATCCCTACAAAAATAGATGCAATTGCATCTTTTTTAGAATAACTTAAAACTTTCATCCTTGTTCTATTTTCTCCACCTCTATAACCTCTAGCTTCCATTGCCATAGCTAGTTCATCAGCTCTTTTAAAAGCTGATATAAATAAAGGTACTAATAAAGGAATAAGCGATTTAGCTCTATTAAAAATATTTCCACTTTCAAAATCAGCACCTCTTGATTTTTGAGCTTTCATTATTTTATCTGTTTCATCTAACAATGTAGGTATAAATCTTAAAGAAATTGTCATCATCATAGCTAATTCATGAGCTGGAACACCAATTACTTTTAAAGGGTCTAATAGTCTTTCAATCCCATCAGTTAATTTTATAGGTGAAGTTGTCAAAGTTAAAAGTGAAGTTCCACTAATTAAAAATATTAATCTAACTGCCATAAAAAAAGCTCTATACAATCCATTTTCATAAACTGTAATAAATTTATAACTAAGTAATACTTTCTCACCACTAGTAAAAAATACATTTATTAAAAATGCAAATATAATTATCATCATAATAGGTTTTAAACCTTTTAGAAAATATTTTAATGGAATTTTAGATACTACAATTGTTATTGACATAAAAGCAAGTACTACACCAAAACCTAAAAAGTTTTTTATAAAAAATAAAGATATCATATATAAAAAGGAAACTACTATCTTAAATCTAGGATCTAAATCATGAATAAAAGAATTAGCAGCATAAAATTGTCCAACTGTAATATCTCTAATCATAACTTCCTCCTATCTTAGAAAGGATCATTTTCTTTGCTTCTTTAACTGTTAATATAGTATCATTAAATCCAAATCCTTTTTTATTTAATTTATTAATTAGCTTAGTTATCTGAGGTACTCCAAGTCCAATTTCTTCAAGTAAATCCGCTTTCTTAAAAACATCTCTTACACTACCATCTAAAACTTTTTTTCCTTTTGAAAGTACTATTAATCTATTGACTAAATTAGCAATTTCTTCCATTGAGTGAGATACTAAAATAACTGTTTTATTCTTTTTTTCATTCATCTGTTTTATTTGATTTAAAATTTCATCTCTTCCCTTAGGATCAAGACCTGCTGTAGGTTCATCTAAAATTAAAACCTCCGGATCCATGGCCAATACTCCTGCAATAGCTACTCGTCTTTTTTGTCCTCCACTTAATTCAAAAGGAGAAACATCTTTATATTTTTCAAAGTCAAGACCTACTAATGCCATTGATTCTTTAACTCTTTTATCAATTTCATCTTTATCTAATCCTAAATTTTTAGGACCAAAAGAAACATCTTTATAAATTGTTTCTTCAAATAATTGATGTTCAGGATATTGAAAAACTAATCCAATTCTTTTTCTAAAGTTTTTTGAATTTTTATTTTTTTTAAAAATATTTTTGTTATTTATCAACACACTACCTTTAGATGGTTTTAATAACCCATCTAAAATTTGTATTAATGTAGATTTACCTGAGCCTGTATGTCCAATTAATCCTATGAATTCCCCATCATTTATCTCAAAATTGATATTATTTAAAGCTATTGTTTCAAAAGGCATTCCTTCATCATATATATAACTTAAATTATTTACTTTAATTGACATAATTTTTCCACCATTTCATCTATTTCAATAATATCTATTGGTATATCTATACCTTCTTCTTTTAATAAATGAGCTAATAAAGTAACTTGGGGGACATCTAAACCTAATTTCCTTAAATCCCAAACTTTTGAAAAAATTTCTCGAGGTTTTCCTTCCATTAAAATTTCACCATGGTCCATAACAATAATTCTATCAGCATAAATAGCTTCATCCATAAAATGTGTAATATGAACCATAGTAATATTTTTTTCTTTGTTTAATTTATGAATAGTCTCCATAACTTCTTGTCTACCTACAGGATCTAACATAGCTGTAGGTTCATCTAAAATAATACATTTAGGTTCCATTGCTAAAATACCTGCAATAGCTACCCTTTGTTTTTGCCCACCTGATAAAGAAGTTGTTTTTTTATCTTTATAATCATACATACCTACAGTTTTTAAGGCTTTATCTACTTTTTTTCTTATTTTCTTAGAAGGAATTGCTAAATTCTCAGGACCAAAAGCAACATCATCTTCTACAATTGTTGCTACAATTTGGTTATCTGGATTTTGGAAAATCATACCAGCTGATTTTCTAATTTCCCAAATCAAATCATCATCTTTAGTATTAAAATTATCTACTAATATATTCCCTTTAGTAGGAAGTAATATTCCATTAAACAACTTTGCTAAAGTAGATTTTCCTGAACCATTATGTCCTACAATAACAACAAATTCCCCATTTTCTATCTCTAAATTAATATTTTTTAGTGAAAACTGCCCTTTATCATATTTAAAATTTAAATTTTGGGTTTTAATCATTTTATCACCACATAAATGTATTCTATGTAAAAAGAGCTAAGAAACCTTAGCCCTAGCTTGTTGTTAAACTAGCTCTAAAATAGCCATATCCGTATTGTCTCCTCGACGCGGTTCAAGCTTTAAAGTCCTAGTATAACCACCATTTCTATCTGAATACTCAACAGCAATTTCTGTAAATAATTTATTTAAAATCTTTTTATCATTTATATCTTTTGCAATTTTTCTTCTTGTATTAAAATTATCTTCTTTAGCAACTGTAATAAGCTTTTCAGCAAATCGTCTTGTCTCTTTTGCTTTTGCTTTAGTCGTAGTAATTCTACCTTCTCTAAATAGAGCAACTGCTAAATTTCTAAGCGTTGCTTTTCTATGAGACGATGTACGACCAATTCTACCATACTTAGCCATTTCAACCTCCTTTGCTAATCTCTTTTAATCTTTAAACTTAATTCGTATTTGATTAACTTCTGTTTGATTTCTTTAAGAGATTTTTTTCCAAGATTTCTAATGCTCATTAACTCTTCCTCAGTCTTACTGATTAAATCAGATACAGTATTTAATCCTGCTCTTTTTAAACAATTATAAGATCTAACTGATAAGTCAAGTTCTTCAATTGTCATATCAAATACTTCATCTTCTTCTTCCTCTTCTTCTTCTTCAACAATTTCAACATTATTAATTTGATCATTTAAATTAACAAACATATCTAAATGACTAGTTAAAACTTCTGCTGATAAAGAAATAGCTTCTTGAGGGTTTAATGAACCATCTGTCCATACTTCTAAAACCAATTCATCATAATCATCTTTTTGTCCAACTCTAGTATTATTAACTTTATAATTAACTTTACTTACAGGAGTATATAATGAATCAACAGGAATAACTCCTATTGGGAAATTAGGATCTTTATTATCTTCAGCAGATACATATCCTCTTCCTTTTGTTAAACCAATTTCCATATTTAAACTCGCATTTTCCTCTAAAGTAGCAACATGCAAATCTGTATTTAGAATTTCAACATCAATATCAGTAATAATATCTCCTGCAGTGATTTCTCCTGGTTCAGACATTTCTATACGTAAAATCTTTTCATCTTCATCTGATACAATCTTAGCAGCTAAGTTCTTTAAATTAAGAATAATATCTACTACATCCTCTTTAACACCTGGTATTGATGAATATTCATGTAAAACATCATCAACTTTTATCCACTTTACAGCTGCACCAGGAAGAGATGATAACATAATTCTTCTTAAACTGTTACCAATAGTAGTACCATATCCTCTTTCTAAAGGCTTAACACTAAATTTTGCATACTTATTATTTTCATCTTCTTCTAGACACTCAAATGTCGGTTTTTCAAATTCTATCACTTATACACCCTCCTTATATTTTTTGAGGGACAAACCCTAGACTATTTTTATTTAGAATAAAGCTCAACAATTAAATGCTCTTCTATAGGTAACTTAATATCTTTTTTAGTTGGCTCAGCTAATATTTCACCCTCAAATTGATCTTTATCAACACTTACCCATTCAGGTAAAGATGGTGAAGCTTTTAATAACTCTTTAAATTTTGATGATTTTCTACTTTTTTCTCTAATAGAAACAACATCTCCAACTTTTACGTCCATTGATGGAATCGTAGCTTTTTTACCATTTAATAAAAAATGTCCATGATTTACTAACTGTCTTGCTTCTTTTCTTGAAGCAGCAAAACCTAATCTATAAACGACATTATCTAATCTCAATTCTAAAAGACGCAAGAAATTTTCACCTGTTACTCCAGATAATCTATCCGCTCTATTAAAAGTTTGTTTAAACTGTTTTTCTAACATTCCATAAAATCTTTTTACTTTTTGTTTTTCTCTTAACTGAAGTCCATAGTCTGAAAGCTTAGTTCTGCCACCACCATGGATTCCAGGAGCATTACTTTTTCTATTTAATGCACATTTTTCACTATAACATCTATCGCCTTTTAAAAATAATTTTTGTCCTTCTTTTCGACATTGTCGACACGATGGTCCTGTATATCTTGCCATTTTTACACCTCCAAATTATGGTCTTCTCTTTTTAGGTGGTCTACACCCGTTATGTGCTTTTGGTGTTACATCTTCAATTTTTTTAACATTTAACCCAGCTGATTTTAAAGATCTAAGTGCAGCTTCTCTACCAGCACCTGGTCCTTTAACATAAACATCAACAGTTTTAAGTCCGTGATACTGTGCTTTCTCAACAGCTTGCTTTGCTGCAGCTTGTCCAGCAAATGCAGTTGACATACGAGATCCTTTAAAACCACAAGTTCCAGCAGAACCCCATGCAATAGTATTTCCTTGCATATCTGTTAATGTAACAATTGTATTATTAAACGTTGAATGAATATGAGCTTGTCCACGCTCAATATTCTTCTTTACGCGTTTTTTTCTACGTACTTTACGCTTTCTTTTAGCCATTCATAACCTCCTTACTGAATGCCCTTGTTAGGGCCTTTTCTAGTTCTAGCGTTTGTTCTAGTTCTTTGTCCTCTTACAGGTAATCCATTTCTATGACGGATTCCTCTATAACAGTTAATATCTTTAAGTCTCTTAATATTTTGATCAATTTCTCTTTTAAGATCTCCTTCAACTAAGTAATCATTTTCAATAACTTTTCTTAATGAACTAACTTCATTTTCTGTTAAATCATTTACTCTTGTATTAGGATCAATATTTATTTCTTCTAAAATATCTTGTGCTGTTGATTTTCCAATTCCATAAATATAAGTAAGTCCAATTACTACTCTCTTTTTTCTAGGTAAATCAACACCTGAAATTCTAGCCATTTTGCACCTCCTACAGTTTAGTATCTATTTAAAACAGCCGCGTTTAATTAACCTTGTCTTTGTTTATGCTTAGGATTCTCACAAATTACCATTACTTTACCTTTACGTCTAATAACTTTGCATTTATCGCAAATAGGTTTAACAGATGGTCTAACTTTCACGGTTATCCCTCCTTATTTCTTTTTACCTCTCCAAATGATTCTACCTTTATCAAGATCATAAGGTGACATTTCTAATGTTACTTTATCACCAGGTAAAATCTTTATATAATGCATTCTTAATTTTCCTGAAATATGAGCAGTTACAATATGCCCATTTTCTAACTTAACTTTAAATCTTGTATTTGGTAAAGCTTCAATTACTTCACCAGTTGCTTCAATTGCTTCTTGTTTCGCCATTATTCGCCTCCTTTTTGAGTATTACTCATTCCAATTTTCATAATTTCCTGTTTAACCATTAGATTTGTTAATTTCTTTTTATTAATAACCTGATTTTGAATATTTTCACTAACTTTATTGATTTTTTTAATATGCTTAATATTTTTAGTTTTAGGATTATCAACTTTTCTCAAGTCACCATCAACTACTTTTACCATTTTATCATCAATAATATCAATTACAACAAAAAGATAATTTTTATCTCTACCTTGTGTTGACTTTACATATTGACCAATAACAATTTTAGAAGTATCTTCCATCAAATCACCTTATCATGTAATAATCTCAGGCTCCGCATCAGTTATCACAATTGTATTTTCATAATGCGATGATAAACTATTATCTATAGTTACAACTGTCCAATTGTCTTTAAGAGTCTTAACTTTATAATCTCCTATATTTACCATTGGTTCAATTGCTAGTACCATGCCTTTTTGCAATCTAGGTCCTCTTCCAGGTTTACCAAAATTTGGAATTTGAGGCGGCTCATGAAGCTTTCTTCCAATACCATGTCCAACATAATTTCTTACTATAGAAAACCCATGTTTTTCACAATATTTTTGTATAGCATGAGATATATCTGAAAGTCTATTGCCTACTTTAGCAAACTTAATACCTTCAAAAAAGCTTTGTTTTGTTACTTCAATCAAATCTTTAGCTTTTTTTGAAACTTCACCAACAGCATGAGTTCTAGCAGCATCCCCATAGTATCCACCAATATATGAACCTATATCAACACTAACTATATCTCCAGATCTGATGATTTTTTCTTTTGAAGGTATTCCATGAACAACTTCCTCATTAACAGAAACACAAATGTTTCCTGGGAAACCTCCATAACCTTTAAAAGCTAACTTAGCGCCGTGTTTTTGCACTTCCTTTTTACCAATTTGATCGATATCATAAGTACTCATACCTGGCTTAATTGCTTTTTTTATTGCTTTATGCGCTTCATGAACAATCTTTCCAGCTTTTCTCATCTTTTCTATTTCAATCTGATTTTTAATTTCTATCATTTATACTCGCAATAATCTCTTCAGTTACTTTATCAATTGGATTTTCTCCATCAATAGTTTCGATTAAGTTCACTTTTGAATAATAATCAATTAATGGTGCTGTTTGCTTATTATAAACATCAATTCTATTTTTAACAGTTTCAGC
>JBNJDJ010000045.1:0-16592 GCA_051744845.1 Bacillota bacterium | reverse complement strand
ATCATTATTAATTCTCCCCCTTAAGAAATCCTTAGGATTTCTTATTTTTTTTTGTAAAAAAGCTCAACCTATGATATAGTTAGTTTTATGTGAATAATATAGAGAGGAAAAAAATGAAAAAAATAAAGTTTAAAGATCTACCAATATCACAAGAAGTGATAAAAGCAACAAAAGAAATGAAATTTGAAATAGCAACTGAGGTACAACAAAAAGCAATACCAGGCTTAATGTATGGTAAAGATGTAATAGCACAATCTCAAACAGGAACAGGTAAAACAGCTTCATTTGCCATTCCAATGATTGAAAAGGTTAGTTTAAACAATGGAATTGAAGGAATAGTAATATGTCCTACAAGAGAATTAGCCTTACAAGTAGTAAGAGAGTTTGAGTCTTTAGCTAAATATAAAAAAAATGTAAAACTAGCAGCAGTTTATGGCGGAGCTTCAGCAAGAAAGCAAATCTCCAAAATAAAAAAAGGTGCAAATATCATAGTTGGGACACCAGGAAGAATTATTGATTTAATTAATAGAGGAGCAATAAAACTTTCAGGATTGAAATTAGCTTGTTTAGATGAAGCAGACGAGATGTTAAATATGGGTTTTATAGATGATATTGAAAAAATATTAAAAAATAGTCCCAAAAATAGACAAACGATTTTATTTTCAGCAACTATGCCAAATAAAATTAAAAAAATTGCAAGAAAATATCAAAATAATCCTAAAATAATAAAAGTTACTAGAAAAAATTTAACTGTTAACAAGATTAATGAATATTCAGTAAAATTAAAAAAAGGACAGAAATTTGAAATTTTAAAAAGAACATTGTTTATAGAAAACCCACAACAGGCTCTTATATTTTGTAATACTAAGAGAATGGTTGATAAATTAGTTTTAAGATTACAAAAAGATGGATTAAAAGCTGATTTTTTACACGGTGACTTAAAACAAAATCAACGTGATAGAGTAATGAATAAGTTTAGAAAGAATAAAGTTAAATACTTAATAGCTACTGACGTTGCAGCAAGAGGGATAGATGTTGACAATATACAACTAGTAGTAAATTATGATTTACCACAAAACAAAGAATATTATGTTCATAGAATCGGTAGAACAGGTAGAGCAGGAAGAAAAGGAAAAGCAGTTACTTTCGTTTATGGTAAAGAATTAAGAAATTTAAGATCATTAGAGAGATACACTAAATCTAAAATGAAAAAAATGGCAGTACCATCTCATAAAGATTATATTAAAGCTAAAAACAATAAAGAATTTGATGATTTGATTCAAAAGTTAGATAATATTAAAGTGAATAATCAAGCAGATGATTTTTACAATAAATTATTGAAAAAAGGTTATTCAGAAGAAAAATTAATCAAATTATTATTAAGTAAGGAAATGAAAATTCAAAAACAGAAGAAAAAGAAAAAAACTGAAAAAAATAATAAATTTTTAAATACTGGAGCAGAGCCAGGTATGGCAAGACTTTTCTTAAATATTGGAAAGAATCACAAGATTAGAACAGGTGATTTATTGGGAGCTGTTGCCGGAGAAAGTAATATTTCGGGTAGAGTAGTAGGAGCTATAGATATCTTTAAAAATTTCTCTTTTGTAGAAGTGCCTTTAGAAAAAGCATTACATGTAATTGAATCATTAAGAGGCATAAATATGAAAGGCCAAAAATTGAATGTAGAACCAGCAAATGCTAGATAAAAATAATATAAGTATTATAAAATCCTTTTGAAATGATTTTTCTAAAAGGATTTTTTTATGTTTAAATATGATATTATTTCAATACTAAATTATCAAAAAAATATTATTTCACAAAATTCATCTTTTTTTTAGTTTAAAATATATTTTTTTTGGTATCTAATAATTATGGACTAAAATAGGATTTTTTCATAAAAGTTTTAAGTTTAAATTATGGAGGGGTAAATGGAAAATTCTTTGAAAATGTTAATGATTGGGGCAGCAGTTGCAATTACTTTAGCTATTATTACCGCAGGTTTTTACATTTTACGTCAAGGTCAAGGTATAATGAAAAGTTCATCTGAAAAGGTAAGTCAAATTAGTTCTGAAATTGAAGAAAGTGAATTTACCATTTATGAAAATCAAGAAGTATCTGGTTCAGAAGTGGTTAATTTAGTAAGAAAATATCGGGATGATAGAGTTGGAATTTATATAGAAACTGGTAAAGACACGAATGGGACTTGGTATAATAATGAGATAGATGGTGTAGATAGTGATGATGAAGTATATGTAGGTTCAATAGAATCTGAAAATGGCGAAAGTTTATCTACTTTATTGGATGAAGAAAATGATGAATATGTTAATCCTAATGGGAGGTTTTTAGGAAGAGTAGTTAGAAATGAAAATGATTCTATAATTGGATTATATTTTGAACAAGAATAATTATGGGAAATATTAATAAATTTATTTTTAAGATGCTTTTGCTAGCCGTGATTTTGACAGCTTTTATTTTATTTTTTTATTCTTATAATAATATTAATAAATTATATAAGTTATCAAAACAAAGTTATATTAACGATAAAATATCTTATAAGAACAATAAAAAAGTTGAAAACTTAATTTATGGTTATGAAATAAAATTTAAATTACTTGATAAACCAATTTATAAAATTTATATAAATAATATATTAGTTGATAAGAATTTTAATTTAGAAAATATTGAAGACAAAAAAAAATATAAAATAAAATATATATTTAAAAACAGTAATTTAATGAAAATTAAATATACAAGAAAGGATTAGTTATGGGGAATATACTTAGCAAATATATTACTTTGATTTTAGCTGTAATTTTATTGTTTATTTTTCCAACTATTCATTTGCTAGATACTCAAGATGATTTTACGCGTATATTAGTATATAATGAATCAATTAAATTAGTTGATTCAGTACGTAATTTAGGTTATATAACACCTAGAATGTTTGAAGACTATAAGAAAAAATTATTAGCAACAAACAATATATATGAAATAAACTTAGAACATAAACATTTAATTGCTAATCCTGTTTACAAAGAAGAAAATGGAAAAAAAGTTTTTCAAAATGAAGCAAGAAATAATTATATTAATTATTATAATAATACAATCATTGAAGATAATTTAGAAAAAGGTAAAAAATATAAATTTTCATCTGGGGATTATTTTGTAATTGAAGTCCATAATAAAAATATAACTTTTTCTAATAAAATCAAAAATCTAATTTATCAATTTAAACTTCCAGATAAGCAAATAAATGTTAATTATGGTGGAATGATAAAAAATGAAAGTTACTGATTTAGTTTTAATTTTTATTATATTTACATTTCCTTTTTTATTAATCTTAAGAATTAATGAACAACAAATTAATATGATTTCATATAAAAAAATGGAAATGAATCAAAAAATTGATAGTTCAGCAATGGATGCAGCATTGTATCTAGATAATTTTAGTAAAGACAAAGTAACTAATAAATTTTTTGAAAGTTTTTATATAAATTTAAATATAGATGAAAAAAACAGATTAAAAAGTGAAATAAATAATTATTTTCCAGTTATAGCTATTATTAAAAATGATGGTTTTTATATAAAAACTAAAAAAGTTGTTAATGATCCAAATGGATTTAAAAAGATGATAAATTATTGGACTCCTAAATTTTTATTTACTTATACAAAAGATGATATTTATTATAAGTTTTTTATCGATGATAATTTAATTGTTAAAAAAAATAATAAAATATATAAAGGACTTATTAGTACTTTAGAAAAAGATTTAAATATTTTAGATAAAGAGAAATTAATTAATAAGAAAAGGGAAGTAATTAATAAAAAAATTCAAAAAAAATTAAATTTTTATTTGAATGAATATAATAAAACAGGTAATTATTTAGGATTAAATTATAATTTTTATTTACCTAAAAATAAAAAAACAAACTGGATTAATAGTATAAAAGAAGAATCTTTAATTATTATTTTTCAAGGTATGAAAATTGGCAATTCAAATAAAAGGTATAATTTATTAAACTTTAGTGGAGCAAGTATTTCAAAAAACAAAAATTATATCGTTAAAATAGATAAATCTACAAATGAAAAAGTATATCATAGATATGATTGTAATAATCTAAGTAAAAAAGAAAATGAATTTGAATATGAAATTTATTATTCTAAATATAATTGTGCAAAAAATGGAGCAAAGCCTTGTACTAAGTGTATTTTAAATCAATAAGATTTGTATAATCATTTTATTTATAGTAAAATGTATTAAAAAAAGGAGTGAAATTATCAAAAAAACTAATGCAATGAGAAAACTTGATCAAAAAAATATTGAATATAAAGTATATGAATATGATATTTCTGATGGCAAAATTGATGGTATTTCAGTAGCAAATAAAATTAATAAACCTTTAGACTTAGTTTATAAAACTCTTGTTTTAAAAGGAAATGCTTATAAATACTATGTCGCTGTTTTACCTTCTGATAAAGAATTATCTTTTCAAAAATTATGTAAAATAACTGATGAAAAGAAAATTAATTTTTTAGATATTGACATACTAAAGAAAAAAACTGGTTATGTAAAAGGTGGATGTTCACCAATAGCTATGAAAAATAAATATCAAACTTTCTTTAGTAAAGATACTTTAGAAAAAGAAAAAATATTAGTAAATGCAGGTAAACAAGGATTGCTAATTAGTATAAATTCGAATGATTTAATAAATTTTTTAGGTGCAGAAATTAAAGACATATGTAAAAAAGGATGATTACTCATCCTTTTTTATAAAGTGTTTATTAATTTTTCAGCTATTTGAACAGTATTAGTAGCAGCTCCTTTACGTATATTATCTGCAACTACCCATAAATTAAGTCCATTTTCTAAACTATAATCTCTTCTGATTCTACCAACATAGACTTCATCAGTTCCTTCAGCCTCAGTAGCTAATGGATAAACTAAGTTATCTATATCATCTTTTAAAATAATACCTTCTGTTTTTTTATAGATATCAAAAATATTTTCTAATTCAAAATCATTTTTCAACTCAATATTAACTGATTCACTATGTGCATAAAATACTGGAACTCTTACTGCTGTAGCTGTTATTTTTAAATTGTCATCATTTAGTATTTTTTGAGTTTCTAAAATCATTTTCATCTCTTCTTTAGTATATCTGTTTTCTTTAAAAACATCTATATGTGGTATACAGTTATTAGCAATAGGATAAGGATAAGCTTCATTTTTTTCATTTCCTTTTAAACCTTCCTCTAAATCACTAACACCTTTAACACCTGAACCTGAAACAGATTGATATGTAGAAAAAACAATTCTTTTAATACCAAAATTATCATAAAGTGGTTTTAACGCCACCATTGCTTGAATTGTTGAGCAATTTGGATTAGCAATAATCCCATTGTGCTTAGAGATATCTTCTGAATTAACTTCTGGTACAATTAATGGAACATTTTCATCCATTCTAAATGCCGATGAATTATCTACTACAATAACGTCTTCTTTTTTTGCAATTGGAGCAAACTTTAATGAAACTTTTGATCCTGCTGAAAAAAGAGCAATATCAATATCTTTTTTAAAAGAATCTTCTGTTAATTCTTCAACAGTATATTCATTACCTTTACAAAACAGCTTTTTGCCTTTAGAATTTTTTGATGCAAAAAGATATAGTTTATCAAAAGGGAAATTTTTTTCCTCTAAAATCTTTAAAAAAGTTCTACCTACCATTCCAGTAGCACCAACAATTGCTAAATTAATTTTTTTCATTTAACGAACCTCCTAAATACGGTATAATATAATAAGATTAATTACTAATTAATATTTTAAATATAATAACATTTTTAAATTTATTAGTCAACTGATTATATTACAACAATTTAATAAATCGACTTTAAAGGAGGACATTGTGAATAAAGAAAATAATTTCAAAGTATTTGATGTAAATATATTATTTTTAGTATTAGGGGTTTTGTTTATAACTGTCGGAGGTTATATTCAAAGTAAAAATCTAGATCTAGGTATCATAGTAACTGAATATGGGATATTACTATTACCTGTTATTATTTTTGCTAAATATAAAAATATTGATTTAAAAAAGAGTTTACGTTTAAATTCTATTTCTTTTAAAACAATTTTAAAATTAATATTTCTAGGTATATTTTTAGTACCAATAATTGGTTTTGGAAACTTGATTATAACGGCTATATTAGCTAGATTTGATTTGATAGTTCAATTAGATATGCCAGTAGCTCAAAATACTTATGAATTAATTAAGTATATATTTTTAATAGCTATTTCTGCTGGTATTTGTGAAGAAATATTTTTTAGAGGAATGATTTTAAATGCTTATGAGAATGAAACTAATAAATCTTTTGCCATAGTTATTAGTGCTATATTATTTGGAATTTTTCATTTTAACATTCAAAATTTACTAGGTCCTATTTTAATTGGTCTTATATTTGGCTATTTAGTTTTTGCTACTAATTCAGTTTTTTCTGCTATAATAGGACATATTATGAATAATTTTATTGCTGTTGTTTTAAGTTTTTTAACTAAAAACTATTCGATGAATTCAACACCAAAAGTTCAGATGAATCAACAATTTTTTATTTCGATCATCTTTCTATCAGTTTTTGCTTTTATTAGTTTTTTTATAATCACACTTTTAATAAAATCAATAAAAAAAGAAAATATACATTTACAAGAAAATGAAATTATTAATTTTAAAAAGGAAAGATATTTAATAGTAAAGAAGATTTCTAAAGGTGCTGTATTATTAAAAGATTCTTTAGATACTAAAATAATGAGTATTAAAGAAATTTATGACAGTTTGAAATTAGTTAAATATAAAAAGCTTAGAAAGATATTAACTTTTGAAAAAATTGAAATGAATTATTATAAACTTACACCA
Source organism: Bacillota bacterium (assembly GCA_051744845.1). Lineage (GTDB taxonomy): Bacteria > Bacillota > Clostridia > Peptostreptococcales > Acidaminobacteraceae > JBNJDJ01. The sequence continues at coordinate 9,684 of JBNJDJ010000045.1, read as the reverse complement.
ATATTTTTAACTATAATTTTATATGTATATTTAATGATTTCTTTCTGGAAAAGCTATGGAGTATTATAAGGAGTATAAAATGAATCAGTATTCAATTTTTTCTTTAATTTATGATGATTTAATGGATAACAATGATTATGATTTATGGGTAAATAACTTAATTAAAATATTTAATAAATATAAATTTAGACCTAAAAAGATCTTTGAATTAGGTTGTGGAACAGGAAATATAACAAGAAGATTATATAATAAAGGTTATAGTATTATAGGTAGTGATATTTCAACTGAAATGCTTGATATAGCTCAACAAAAATCTTTTGAAAATAATTTAAAAATAAAATATTTAAAACAAGACATGTCTAATATAACTTATAATAAAAAAGTAGATTGTGTTTTATCAATTTGTGATGGTTTAAATTATATTATAAATGAAAAAAAATTAACAAAAACTTTCTCGAATATATATAATACATTAAGTGATAAAGGTTTATTCATATTTGATATTTCTACTATTTATAAATTCAAAAATATTATAAATGATAAAATCTTTAGTGAAAACTTTGAAAATTTCACATATATATGGGATAATGAATATAATCCAAAAGATAACATTTTAAATTTTCAACTAACTGTTTTTATAAAAGAAAATGATCATTTTCAAAGATATATTGAAAATCATATTCAAAAGGGACATAAAGTTAATAATTTAAAAGAAATTATTAAACCTTATTTTAAGGTTTTAGATATAGTAAACACAAACACTCTTGAAAAACATAAAAATAATGATAAAAGAGTATTATTTGTATTAAGAAAAAAATAATGGAGAATATATGGAAAAAATATTAATAGTTGACCAAGTAGTTCCTGTAATTACTAGAATAAAAAAAATATGTAAAAAATTAAGTTTAGAAACACTTGTTGCAACTAGTGAATATCATGCGATACATGTATTTTTAGAAAATCGTAGTGATATAAAAATTGTTGTTTTAGATGTATCTATGAATAACTTAGATGGGTTTAGAATTTTAGAAAAAATTAGAAGAATTAATAAAGAAATAAATATCATAGTTTTAACTTCATTAAATACCAAAAAATATTTTATTGATTGTTTAAAAATTGGCATTGATGATTTTGTTTTAAAACCATTTAAAGATGATTTTTTATTTTCGAGAATAAAATACGCTTTACCAGCGAGTAAAAAAGAAATATTATCTAAAGAAGATATAATTTTAAGAGATTATTTTAATGAAAATTATTCTAAAACTTTAATTAATCAAAATAAAATGTTAGTTATTTTAGGATGTTTTTATAAAAAAATTACTAATAATGATAGACAAGATAACATTAATTTGCTAGATAATGATTTTAATGAAAAAATTATAAAAATTATTGATAATAAAATAGAATGTGGATGTCTAGTTAATAGACATAAAAAGCAATCAATAATTAGTATAATACCAAATATTGATGTTAAAGAGATAAATAATTACAAAAAGATATTTAATAATTTAGATATAAATAATAATAAATTTATATATGAAGTTAAAATTATCCCTAAAGGAAGTGAAAGGTTAAATACTTATAATTATTTAATAAAAAAATTAGAAGAAAACTTATTAAAGTCTATTAAATATAAATTGTCTAATGTTAAAAATATTAAAGATTTTAAAATAACTTAAAAAATCTCTTGTAAAATCCTTTTGTTTTACCTATAATATTAAGAAAAATTAATATTTAGTATTGAAAGGGGTAAAAATGAAGGATAAGAAAGTTTTAGTCGCTGAAAAGATCGACCCTAAAGCACTAAGGGAATTAAAAAATAAATTTAGTGTAACTGAAAGTTACGATACATCAAGATCAAAAATGCTTGAAATAATTAAAGATTTTGATGCAATTATTATAAGAAGTGGAACTTTAGTTGATGAGAAATTTTTAAGTGAAGCAAAGAAACTCAAAGTAGTTGGAAGAGCTGGTAATGGTACTGATAATATTGATATTGATTGTGCTACTCAACATGGTGTTATAGTTGCAAATACTCCAGAATCAAATACAATGTCTGCTGCTGAATTAACAATAGCTCATATGTTAAATCAATCTAGAAATGTTATTAAAGCCAACAATTCATTAAAGTCTGGTAAATGGAATAGATCAATTTTTAAAGGGAATGAGTTATTTGAAAAAACAGTTGGTATTGTTGGTTTAGGTAGAATTGGTTCGTTAGTTGCTGAAAGATTAAATTCTTTTAATATGAATGTAATTGCTTATGATCCTTATATAAGTGATTCAAGATTTAAAAGATATAATGTAAAAAAAGAAGATACTCTAATAGATTTAATTAAAAAGTCTGATTATATTACTGTTCATACTCCAAGGAATGAAGAAACTTTCCATATGATAAATGATGATCATTTAGAATATTTTAAAAAAGGAGTTAGACTTGTAAATGTCGCAAGAGGCGGTATCATAAAAGAAGATACTATTAAAAAAGGACTAGACCAAGGAATTATTAAATCAGCAGGAATTGATGTTCATGAAGAAGAACCTTGTTTAGATAATCCATTATTTGAATATGAAGATGTAAATGTAACACCACATCTTGGTGCTTCTACAATTGAAGCTCAACAAAATGTAGGTAGCAATGTAATTGAACAAGTTCAAAAAGCACTTAATGAAGAGATTGTTCCTAATGCATTAAATATACCTACTATGTCAAGAGGAGAATTAAAAGATGTAAAACCATATTTAGAAATAATGGAAAAGTTAGGTAAAATTTATTATCAAATAAGTAAAGAACATGTTGATTCTGTTAAAATTGAATACTTCGGTAAAATGGCTAATAAAAATAACCAATTGATTACATTAACATTTCTTAAAGGTTTATTAGAAACTGTAACTGACCAAAGAGTTAATTATATTAATGCACTAGTATTAGCTAAAAAGAGGGATATAGATGTAAATGAAAGATATAATGAAGATTTTTATAAAGGATATACTGAATTTGTTAAAATAACACTTAAAAATAAACATGAAGATGTAACTTTAGGATGTAATATATCTCCTAAAAATGAAGGTCGTCTTGTTGAATATAATGGTTATGAAATTGATATTAAACCTGAGAAATATATGTATATTGTTAATAATATAGATTATCCAGGAGTTGTAGGAACAGTAGGTACTATTTTAGGTGAAGAAAAGGTAAATGTTGCAACAATGCAATTAGGACGTAATCAGGCTTATCATAAAGCTGTTATGCTTTTGAATGTTGATCAAAAACCTGAAGACAAAATAGTTGAAAGATTAGAAGCAGATAAAAATATAATTTCAGTTAAAAAAATAATTTTATAATTTTTAAAATCCTATGAAAATAGGATTTTTTTGATATTTAATATATGTATTGGGTATAAACAATTATGAGGTGATATTATTAAAACAAATATAGTTGTATTATCTAAAAAAGAAGTTGTTGATTTAGAAAAAATCTTTGTTCCCAATAGTTTCAATTTTTTAAAATTAACAAATTTAGATGGGTTATCTTTAGACGAAAAAATTTATAATGATTACTTTATTATTTTAGGAGATACTTATAATATAGAAATATTTAATAGTTACTTAAAAAAAATTAAGTTTAATACAAATAGTAAATTAATTATAATTTTAAAAGAAAAAAATGAAAAATATTTAAAAAATGTGGATTTTGAGAATGTACTGTCAATATTAGTCTTACCATTAATATCTAATGAAATATTAAATATAATCAATAATGATTTAGATAAAAAAGAAAATAAAGAAATAATGAATCAATTATTTGAAAAAATCGATTTTTCTATTATGATTACTGACAATAATAATAAAATTAATTATGTAAATAAAAAATTTGAAGAGGAAACTGGATATATAGAAAATGAAGTTTTAAATGAAGATCCTAATTTTTTAAGATCAAACTATCATAATTATTTATTTTATGATAATTTAAAAGCTAAAATAGAAAATAATCAAGTTTGGAAGGGGAAAATAAAAAGTTTAAAGAAAAACAATAATACTTTCTGGGAATATGCAAATATTTTCCCTATTGTAATTAATAATACAAATAAATATTATATGAAAATCAGTAAAAATATTGGTAGATTGCAAAAATTAGAGAAGGATTTACAAAATGGTATTATAATAAATAAATTATTTCAATCTACATTTAGTTTTAATAATATAGAAAATGATAAAATAAAATTTAATGCTTTTAATCAAAAATATAAAAATATCAATGGAGATTTTTATATTTGGAAAGAAATAAATCCTAATAAATATATATGTATTGCATTTGATTTAGTTAATAATAGTTTAATTACTTCTTTACTTGGAATATGGACTTTGAATTTAATATATAAAATTATAGATAAAACATCAAATATTAAATCCATAGTAAATGAATTAAATGATTTTTATATTAGACTAAATAAAAGCATTGATTCTGATTTAAATTATTATGCAAGTATGTTTGCTTTTAGTATTGATTTAAGAAAAGAAAAATTTAATGTGATTAATTGTGGATATCCAATATTTTATATGATAAAAAATAAAGAAATTATAGATTTAACTGAAATTGATTATCCAATTGGAATATATAAAAAAAGAAATTTTGAGATTTTAGAGTATAAATATAAAGAACCTTTTGAACTAATAATACTGACAGATGGTATTTTGAGAACTTCAGATTATTTATATGACGGTCAAATGATTCTAAAAGAATTTTTAGACAGTTATGTAAATTCTGATAAAAACTTAATTGATGATTTTAAAGAGCAAATTATATACAATTATGAAGATGTTTTCAAAGATGATGTAACTTGCTTAACTATTGATGTAAAGAATGGTGATAATTATGAGTAAAATAATAGCAAGACAACCAATTTTAGATAAAAAGAATAATACTATATCATATGAATTATTGTTTAGATCAATAGAATCTCCTAATAAGGCAAATTTTTCAGATGGAAATGCTGCAACGATGAGTGTAATAAAAAGCACTTTGATTGATTTTGGTATAAAAAAAATATCTAATAACAAAAAAGTTTTTATAAATTTCACTAAAGAATTAATACTATCTGATGCTATAAGTATGCTAAAAAAAGATTCAGTTGTAATAGAATTATTAGAAAATATTTTGGATTCAGAAGAAGTTATAAGAAAAATTATGGATTATAAATCTAAAGGTTATAAATTTGCAATAGATGATTTTGTGAATTTTAAAAAAAGAAAACAAATTTTAAAGTTAGTTGATATAGTAAAGATAGATTTTAATGAACTCAATTTTAATGAAATTAATGAATTAGTAGATGAATTATCTTCATATAATAAAATTTTACTTGCTGAAAAAGTAGAAACTAATAAACAATTTGAATTCGCAAAAGATATAGGTTTTTCTATGTTTCAAGGCTATTATTTTTTAAAACCAGAAATTTTAAAAAGTGAAAGTTTAAAATCAATTCCAGTTGCATATACTAAGTTAATTCAAGAAATCAATAAAGAAGAAATTGATTTTGATAATATTGTGAATATAATAAAACAAGATACCTCTTTAACTTATTCTTTTTTAAAAATAGTAAATTCAGTTGCTTATTATTCAAGGCGTAAAATTTCTTCAGTAAAAGATGCTTTTATTAGATTAGGTTTAAAAGAAAGTAAAAAAATAATATATATACATTTTTTAAAAATCATCATGCCTGAGGAAGCTCCATCAGCTTTAATAAAAAAATCTTTAATAAGAGGACGTATGGCAGAGAATTTAGCAAATAGTTTTAATTTAAAAAGTGAAAAAGAAAAATTATTTTTATTAGGTTTATTTTCACTTATTAGTGTTATTTTAAAAAAAGATATGGAAAAACTCTTAGAAAATATCCCTTTAGAAAATGACATAAAAGAAGGTTTATTAGGTAAAAAAAATCATTTAACTCAAGTTTTGGATTTAATAATTAGTAATGAAAATAATAAAATGAAAATAGTAGAAAAAATTTTAAAAGATAATAATATACCTATTGATAATTTTAGTGATATATATTTTGAAACTTTACAATGGGCAGATGAATTATTTTAAGCAAAATATACTAACTACTTCAAATATTTAAAATATTATGATATACTACGATTAAAATATAGATATATCTATTAATCAGTAAATTACAAGGGGGAATTATGTTATATAAAAAGGAACTAAAAGATTTAAAGGCATATGTGCCAGGCAAGCCAATAGAGGCTGTTAAAGAAGAATATGGTCTTGATAGAATAATTAAGCTAGCATCTAATGAAAATCCTTTAGGACCATCACCTAAAGCTATACAAGCTATTAAAGATGAAGCTGATAAGGTAAATATTTATCCTGACACTAACGCTACTGAACTTAAAAATATAATATCTGAAAAATACGGGGTAAAAAAGAATCAAATTATTTTAGGCAATGGTGGAGAGGAAATTATCAAATTATTAGGAATGACTGTTTTTAATGAAGGCGATGAAGCAATAATGGCTGAACCATCATTTTTATTATATGAAATAGCTGCCGCTCATATGGGAGCTAAACCTATAAAAATTCCATTAAAAGATAATTTTGAATATGATATTGATGCTTTTATTGATAATATTAATGATAATACTAAATTAATATATATTTGTAATCCTAATAATCCAACAGGAAATATTATTTCAAAAGAAAAGATTGATTATTTAGTTAAAAATATTCCAGATGATGTATTTTTATTATTAGATGAAGCTTATTATGAATTTGCTATTGAAAATGATGATTATCCAAATGGACTTGAAATTTTAGAAAACAGAAAAAATACTATTGTATTAAGAACTCTTTCTAAAGTAGCAGGAATTGCTGGGGTAAGAATTGGATATGCTTTTGCTAATGAAGAATTAGTTAAGGAAATATCTAAAGCTAGCGGTGTTTTCAATGTAAATAGAATTGCACAGGCTGCTGCATGTGCAGCATTAAAAGACGATGAACACATACAAAAAACTGTAAAATTAAATTATAAATCATTAAATATGATTACTGATTATTTAGATTCTAAAAATAAAACTTATGCTAAACCAAATGCCAACTTTATATTTGCTGATATTGGTTTAGATTCAAAGATGGTTTTTGAAAAATTACAAAAGAAAGGTATCATTATAAGACCTGGTTATTTATGGAATAAAGATAGTTGTATTAGAATATCATCTGGTACTGTTAAGCAAACACAAGCATTTATTGATGCTTTAGATGAAATTTATAAAAATCAAGGCGAATAATTTCAATATAATATTAGACTAAAATGAGATTCAAGACTATATGAATCTCATTTTCTTTATATTTAAAAGTAGGGATAAATATGAAAAAAATATCATTAAAATATGTTATTAGTATACCTGTTATACTAATAGTAATAATTTTGTTGAGTTTATCTGTTAAGCTTTGGCAAAATGAAAATAGATTTTTATCTAAACAAACTAGTTTTGAAAAAGTAAATAGTATTAGTAAAAGTGTTCTAAATCATTTAGATCAATTTACTAATAATCCAGAATTATTAATCCAAATAATGAAAAGTGAAATCCAAGAAAGACAAAAATATTTTAATGATAGTAAAAACTTACAAAGTTTTTTAAAAAGAAATTATTATTTAAAAGAAACGCCTGAACAGATTAGTGCTATTGCATATGCTGATAAAAATAAAAGATTTATTGGATTTAGAAAAAATAATAAAGATAATTATAGTTTGATGCTACAAGATAATAGAACTGAAAATAAATTAAATATTTATGAAAGTGATAATTTGAATTCTAAAGTCTTAGCTAGTTTTAATGATTTTAATCCAACTAATAGACCTTATTTTAAAAATAAAAAATCTTGGTCTGATGTATATATAAATGTTGATGAAAAAAAAGAAGCTACTATTACTAGAACATATCCGATTTTTATAAATAATAAATTTGATAGTATTTTAGCTTTTGATATTAAATTAGCTAGTTTAAATAATTTTTTAAATGAACAAATAAATAACAATAATCAATTTATATATATTTTAAATGAAAAAAATCAAATAATAGCTCATTCATATAAAGATAATGAAGTTTTTATAAAAAAAGAAAATGGTGATTTCAATTTAGTAAAAGCACAAAATACTAAACTTCCTCTAATCGAAAAATCAAATGAATTTTTAAAAGATAGAAATTTATACAATAAAGTCTTTGAATATACTTTAGAAAATAAAAAATATTATATTACTCAAAATAAATGGTCAGGCTTTGATAATTTAAATTGGAAAATAGTTATTGGGGTACCTGAATCTGATTTGATTGGTGATATGAAACAACACCAAAAAAAATATTTAATGAATTTATTTTTGATTTCTATTATTGGATTGCTAATATTATTTTATTTTCTATATAAAATGGCAAAGATTATTATGAATTTAGCATCAGATGCTAAAAAAATTTCTAAAGGAGATTGGGATATTTTATCTAATGAATTAAGTTCAAAAATATATGAAATTGATTCATTAAAAAAAGCTTTAAATAAAATGATATGTAATATAAAGAAAAATTTGAATATGATTAATAAGAATAAAGAAAAATATAAATTATTAATTGATAATTTAAGCAATATTATTTATACAGTTGATAAAAACAATCAAATAGTAACAATAAATAAAAGCTTTAAAGACAATTTCAATTTAAACGAATCTGATGTTTTAAATAAAAATTTTTTAGTATTATTAAAAAGTTTTAATAGAAGTGAGTATTTAATAAATGCTTATAACAAAGTGAAGTTACAAAAAGAAAAATTTATAGGAGAGTATGAATTTATAAATAGTTCTTCTCAAAGAAAAATTTTCAGAGTAACTTTAATTCCACTATTAGATAAAAATAAAAAAATAGATATTATAATAGGTAATCATCTTGATATAACTAATTTAGTCATTGCAAAAGAAAAAATTAATGAATTAAACAAAAAAGAAAAAATACGTTTAGAACAAAAAGTAAAAGAACAGACTAAAGATTTAAAGAAAGCAACAAAAGAATTAATTGAAAAAGAAAAACTAGCTTCATTAGGTTCTTTAGTTTCAGGAGTAGCTCATGAAATAAATACACCTTTAGGTATAGCTGTAACTTCAGCATCATATATTGATAAGTTAAATAACGATCTAATGAAAAAAGTTAAAAATGGAGCAATTTCTAAAAAAGAATTTTTATCTAAGTTATCTAAAATAACTGAAAGTATAGAAACTTTGAATATTAATCTAGAAAAAGCTTCAAATTTAATCAAAGATTTTAAAAAAGTTTCTATAACACAAAGCCGTGAAGAAAAAGTTATGTTTAACTTATATGATTATATTGAAGCTGTCATTACAAGTTTAAAACATGAATTTAAAAATAATAATTATAAGATAAATTTAGATTGTGATAGAAATTTAGAAATATTTTCTATTCCCGGTGTTTTTTCACAAGTTTTTACTAATTTAATTATGAACTCAATAACACATGGCTTTAAAGATAAAGATTATGGAAAAATTCATATACAAATAGAAAAAAAAGAAGATAATCTAAATATAAAATATTCAGATAATGGGATTGGAATTTCAAAAGATAATTTAAGTAAAATTTATGATCCTTTTTTCACAACTAATAGAAAAGAAGGCGGTAGTGGTC
>JBNJDJ010000044.1:0-17223 GCA_051744845.1 Bacillota bacterium | reverse complement strand
GACCAATTAATTATTACAATTCCCCACCAAACACCTAAAACTTCTAAACCTAAAACATTCCCTAATAAATTAAAAACTATCAAAGGCATTAAAATTTGTCTATAAAATCCAATATATACTGCAATATTCGGCTTTTTTATACCTTGCATTGAAGAAATAACATTATTTATAAGTGCATAAGCGGGAAGTGTCAATATTTCTATTCTTAAATAAGTACTACCAGCTTCAATTACTGCAGGATTTGAATTAAAAAGCTTAACAAGAATCTCAGCTAATGGATATATAATAAAGCCACCTATTACCATTAAAAATGCACTCATTTTTTTTGCAAGTTTACTCATTTCCTTAATTCTACTAAATTTTTTTCCACCATAATTTTGACCAACAACACTTAAAACTGCAACATTTATACCTAAAACAGGTAATAAAACTAATTGTTCTACTCGTACTCCAACACCATATCCTGCTATTGTTGAATCTCCTGCAAAACTTAATACAAAATAATTAATAACAAATACACCTAGAGCAATAGTTGACATACTTAAGGTTGCTGGGATACTTTGCTCTAATAATTCTTTCATTTTCTTTAACTCAAAAACATCGATTTCAAAATATTTTAAAGTGAATGTTTCACTTTTTATAATCTTTTTATATAAATAAATTGTTCCAATAAACTGAACAATAACTGTTGCTAAAGCTATACCAACTGTTCCTAATTTAGGGATCCCAATCCAGCCAAAAATAAGTATAGGGTCTAATATTAAATTAATAAAAAAACCTATTATAAGAAAATTTCTAAATGGTTTTGTATTACCTTGAGCAGTTAAAATTGCATTAAAAATATAATTCAAGCTAAAAAAGATTGCTCCAAAAAAAATAGTTTCGGTATACATTACTCCTAAATCTTTAGCTTTACCTGCAGAACCTGTAAGATCAAAAAGTATAGGGACAATAAATTTAGAAGATAAAATTAAAATAATACTAGTAATAATAGCAATTCCAAATGCATTATATGCATAAATATTAAACTCTTTTTTATTTTTACTACCTAAAGCAATAGACATTAATGCAGTTGTACCTCTACCAATACCAACACTTAAAGCAATTATTATAAAAAATATTGGAAAGGATACAGTTAAACCAGATAAAGCTTCTGTACTTAATTTACCAGCCCAAAATGTATCTATCACATTAAATAATGTATTAAATAAATATCCTATACTCGCTGGTATAGCAATGTTTTTTAAGTGATTTAATAATTTGCCTTTTGTTAAATCAGTAGAAGTTGATGATCCTTTAGAATCCATATTACCTCTTTTCATGTAAATATAGTTTTCTTTTAAGTTTATCACACTTTTATAATAATTGTTAATTATTTACGATCACTTAAATTTATTTAACCTATTAATACATTCAAAACAATCTTATTAAAAATATTTTTAACAAAAAAAAGTAATACCCTTTTTTAGGATATTACTATTTTAAAATTAATCAACTTTGTAAATCCAACCTTCAGGTGCTTCAATATCACCTTTTTGAATTCCAACTAAAGTTTCATATAATTTTTTAGTAACAGGACCTACTTTGTCTTCATCATAAAATACAGTATAATTATCTTTATGCTTTATTCCACCTATCGGTGTAATAACAGCTGCTGTACCACAAGCTCCTGCTTCTTTAAATCTATCTAATTCATCAATTAAAACATCTTCTTCTTTTACTTCTAAATCTAAATAATTCTCAGCTACATGCATCAATGAATATTTTGTAATACTTGGTAAAATTGATTTAGATATTGGTGTAATAAATACATCCTCTTTAGTAATACCAAAGAAATTTGCTGCACCAACTTCTTCAATTTTTGTATGTGTTTTAGGATCTAAATATATACAATCTGCATAACCTTTATCAACAGCTTCCTTATGAGGTAATAAACTCCCTGCATAATTTCCACCAACTTTAACTTTACCAGTTCCATTTGGAGCTGCACGATCATACTCAGTAGTCATAAAGTTAACTGGTGACATTCCACCTTTAAAATATGGTCCTACTGGAACAGCAAATACTACAAACATATACTCCTTTGCAGGTGAAACTCCTAAATTATGTCCAGTACCTATAACAAAAGGTCTTAAATATAATGTAGCACCTGAATCATAAGGCGGTACATAATCAATATTTGCTTTAACTGTTTGCATACATGCATCAATAAACTTTTCTTTTGGAAGTTCTGGCATTAACAATCTTTCCATAGAATTTTGCATTCTCTCAGCATTTTTATCAGGTCTAAATAACTGAACAGTTCCATCTTTAGTTCTATAAGCTTTTAAACCTTCAAAACATTGTTGCCCATAATGAAGTGCACAAGATGACTCACTGATTGTTAACATATTATCTTCACTTAACTTACCTTCATCCCAAGAACCATCTTTCCATTTTGAGATATATCTTTTAGGTGTTTTCTTATAACCAAAAGATAATTCATTCCAATTAATATCTTTTTCCATAATTCCCCCCATTCACATTCATCTTCATTTTAATAATATCATAATAATTCTTTTTAGTGAATAATATAATTAATGTTTAAATATTCAAAAAATATTATTTCAGTTTTTCTATCATTTCTTCTAATAAAGGCTTTTTATCTTTCATTCTTTTTATATTATGCAGTAACATATTTTCAGCAATATCATAAGCTCTTTTTCCATCATCTGTTTTAATATCTTTATCTGCTCCATTATTAAGCAATAAATCAACTACTTTGTAATTACCATTTTGTGCTGCAATCATTAAAGGAGTAAATGTATATTCTTTATCTTGAATATTTATTTCAGCACCATTATCTATTAATATTTTGCAAACTTCTAATTTCCCATTTTGTGCTGCATACCAAATTGGACTACATCCGTGTTCATCTTCCACATTTATATCTGCCCCGTGATTTATTAAAACATTTACTAATTTGTCACTAGAATTATGAGCTGCTAAATGAATAGCCCTTTCTCCAGCCGAACCTTCTAGTGATAAGTCAGCTCCTGCTTCTATCATATTTTTAGCAGATTTTTCAAATTTTCCTAAAATTGCAACCATTAAATTAGTTTGTTCTTTTTCATTTTTTTCATCTATATTTCCATTCTTAATAGCCTCTTTGAATTTTTTTGACATCATTTTTCTAGATTTTACTATCTTTTTCTTTACATTCCTTAAATATAAATATAAAGCTATTCCTATTAAAAAAACAATTCCTGCAATAATAATTATTATATCCATTTTTTACTCCTCAATTAATTTTTTCTCAATACTTTTTTTAACTTCTTTAGCTAATACAGTAGTATCTCTTTTTAATTCAATTGGTTTTAAAATAGAAACTTTTACATTAGCACTTTTTATTTTTATATCTCCTTTTTTCATAGCATCAATAGATCCATCAATTGCTACAGGTATTATAGTTGCTTTAGACTTTTGAGCTAATTTAAAACTTCCAGGTTTAAACTCATTTAATGAACCGTCTTTAGATCGAGTTCCTTCAGGAAAAATAACCATATTTCTTCCTTTTTTTATATTATTAGCTCCTTTATTAATAGCTTTAATTGATTGTCTAATATCCGATCTGTCAATAAATACACAATCAAAAAGTTTCATCCACCTATTTATTATTGGAATCTTTTTAATTTCTTTTTTAGCTATAAATCCTATAGGCATTTTTAAACTTGAAAATAAAATTGGGATATCAAAATTACTTTGATGATTAGAGACAAATACAATATTTTCATTTTCATCAATATTTTTTAAACCATCCACTTTTATATTTATACCAGCAATTTTTAATAAAAATTCAGACCATTTTATTGCTTGTTTTTTTAAAAATCTTTCAAATTTTTTCTTATCATTTGATTTTTTTAACTTTTTTGCTTTCCAAAGGCTTGGTAAAGAAAAAAACAAATATAGAAAAAATAATAAAAACCATATAAAAGTTTTAATCATATTTCACCTAGATCCTCTCTTTTAAAATTTAAATAAGAAAATAACTGCTTGAGAAATTGAAACTTCAAAGTGAAATTTCATTTTACCTTCCTTTTATATTTTATTATAATTTTATTAAAAAAACAATATATATTATTAAAATAGCCAATCCATCATTAGCTAAATCACAAATCTAGATAATGTTTTCTTGACTATTTCAAATAAATCTTTTTAATTTTCATTTATATATTTGAATTTATGATTAGATACTTTAAAAATATCTTTTGAATATAATTTATTTAAATTATTACTTTCTAGTTTTCTATTATTTAATATCGTACCATTTGTTGAATTTAAATCTCTTATAAAAAAATTACCATCTTTTTTTAAAATCTCTGTATTTAATAACGAAATACTCGGATCATTAATTTGATAATCTGATTTATTAAAATCACGTCCAATTATAAATTGGTCTTGATCAATAATAATTTTTTTATTATTATGAATCAGAAATGTTTTACTTTCCATTATTCCTTCATTATCAAATGATCTAGCTTTTTCTTGACTGAAAATTTCTTGTTCTATTTTTTTGCTAATATTCTTATTCAAAACTTCATCAAAACCTAAATAATATAATGAAATTAAACTACCTGTAATAATAAAAACACTTATAATTAATTTAATATATAAATTATTAAAAATAAATATATTATTTAATAACCTATAAATTAAAAAAGCAATTATAAAAATACATACTGATCTAATGACTAAGTTTATAGTTTCAGTTTGTTTATTTTCATCTTTGTCTAACTCTCTAATCTGATCTTTATTTTTTTCATCATCTTTATTTACAATTATTTCTTTTTTATCTTTTTCTTTATTTTTAATTTTTTCTTCTTTAAATTTATTTTTAGAAGATGAAATTAATTTTTCTAAATAATTAAAATTAATATTTTTATTACTGTTTAAAATACTTTTAGTTTTATTAATTGTTTTAGAATAATATTTATCTTTCTCATAAAGACTAATTAGTGAATAAATTAACTCAGTAAATTTAATAGAATCTTCAGCTATATTTTTTTTAGGCACATAAAACAATTTTATATCTTTTTTTAAAGGATCAATGAAAATATAGTCAAGATTTAAAATTATATCCTCTTTTTTCAATAAAAAATAATTCTTTAGTTCATTTAAACAATTTTTTAATTTTACAAGCACTTCTTTAAATAATAATTTTTCTTTTAAAATAAAATCTTTTAATTTAATATATTCTTCTGTTTCATAAATCAAATACATTTTATCTTCAATATACATTTTTTCAAAATATACAAAACTTTTTAACTTATTATAAGTAAACATTTTATATTTACCATTGTCTAATTTCTTTTCAGATAATTTTAATTTATAAAATGTTTTTCCATTACTTTTATAAATGTCAATCATCATTGGAAAATCTTATCCGTTTCAGAGCCTAAGTTACTCAAAAGACCATTTACAATCTCAGTAATTTCATTACTAAATAAAACTGCAATACTTACTAAAACTGCAGCAATTAATATCATTTCTAATGTGCCAACTCCTTTTTGTTCAAATAATAATTTTTTAATTTTTTTCACTTTTCCTCCTTTTTTCAAAAAAAATAACTACATTCTTTTTTTGTCAAAGAGTGTAGTTATGATTAATTAAATTTTATAATTTTTTAATAATCCACTTTAATCAAATTATAGTCTCTATTTTTTAAATTATATTTCATTAGAAAATCATTTAATAAGTCTTTACTAACTGTAATGTATATCTCAATATCAGAATTTATAGCTTTAACAATTTCGTTATGAAACAACTTTTCTTGAACTTGGATTTGCCCAACTTCATCAATAACTAAAATTTTATCTTTTTTTATACCTTCTTTAATTATCTTTTTTCCCATTTCTAAACCTTCTTTTAAAATAATAAAATCTTTTACTCTTATACCTTTTTTAGATAAATCAGTAGTTATAAAATCAAATTTTTCACCTGTTTCTATATTATAAAGTTCATATCCTACAAATTCATCATTTTCATCATATTTTTTATATTCTAAAAAACCACTGAAAAATTTTGAATCTTTTACTAAATATCTTAAATAACTTGTTTTACCCGAATCATGTTTTCCTGTAATAATCTTTATCATAAAAATCAACTCCTATTATGTAAAAAACTTATACTATATTAATTATACCCACTAATTAAAAAATAAACAATTTATTTATATTTTGAATTAATATACATTTACATAATATTATATCAAAAAAATTAACTTTTTAAAATAAAAATCTCAAATACAAAAGTATTTGAGGTTTTTATTAGATATTTAAAAATATTTTACCATCTGATTAATAGAATTTTCATCCATATCATTTTGAAAAAGCGGTATTTTATATATTTTTTTTACATCCATATCTTCTATCATTTCAATATATTTTTCTTCTTGTTTTTTCTTTTTTATAAAAAAATCATCACTTAAATTATTAGGAAGCAATCTATTTATAACTAAATTATTTACTTCAATATCATACTTTTTCAAAATATTAATTGCCTTTTTAGTTTCCATAATAGGTAACTTTTCAGCATTTAAAACAAATATAAAAGATAAGGCTTTATTATCTATTAATATTTTTCGAGCTTTTTCAGTTTTTTCTTTTCTTTTATTTAAAATTCCTAAAATAGGATCATCTTCATCTTTATTTTTATTTACATTATTAACCATAGACTTTAATTTTACCATTTTACGACGTTTTTTTAATAAACTATCAATCCATTTTCCTAATATCTCAGGCAATGATAATAACCTAACTGTATGACCTGTTGGTGCAGTATCAAATACTATTAAGTCGTATTCTTTACTTTTAGTAATAATAAGTTCTAGCATCTTATCAAATAAAGCAGATTCATGAGCACCAGGTGAAACTCTAGCAGCATCTAACTGCTTTTTAATTTGTTCAATTATTATAGGACTAACAATAGATTGTAAATTACTTTTAATTGAATTAATATATTTTTCGCTTTCTTTTTGTGCATCTATTTCTGTAGCAAATAAGTTTTTCTTAATTTTTTTAATTTTATCATTTATATCTAAATTTAATAAATCAGAAATTGAGTGAGCAGGATCTGTAGAAACTAGTAATACACTTAATCCTTCTTTAGCTTTCTTCATTGCAAAAGCAGTAGAACAACTTGTTTTTCCCACTCCACCTTTTCCTCCAAAAAATATTATCTTTTGCATATTCCTCCTTTTTAAGGATCCATATCTAAATTAGCACCTTTTTGCTCCCATACAGATTTTTTATCATTCATTCTTTTTTCAAAATCTTCTAATTCTTCTACTAAATAAGGTAAAAGTTCCAAAGCATAATAGGATGTAGGCATATCAATACCTAATAAATCTCCAAAAGCTAGTATTAAAAATTCATCATTTGTTTCTTTAATTTCATCTTCAATATGATTTAATGAATGACTTTTTAAATCTAGTGCTCCTTGAAAAAACATCTTAAAATCATCAATTAATTTTAACAAATCAATAATTTCACCTCCTTTAAAAAAAAAGCGTGTGAAATCACACGCTTTATATAATATTTTATTTAGCTTTTTTATCAAGTCCACTATTTATCTCATCAAATGCTTTTTTACTTTCAGCAATAAGTACAAATGCTAAAATCATAAGTAAAGTTGCAAAGAATAAAATAATATAATTTGATAAATTAGAATAAATTAATGTAGCTAGTGCAGTTAAAGTAACAGCAAACATAAATATCATTGGATAAAATGCCATTTTATAATCTTTACCTTGGCGTTTCAACCATACTGATAATGAAAGTAATGCTAAAGCTGCTAATAATTGGTTTGCTGAACCAAACAATGGCCAAATTTTTGTCCATCCTTTAAATGCTAATAATCCACCTACTACAACTGTTACTCCTGTTGCAACATACATATTTGCAAATGGTGATACAGCTTCACCAGGCTTTTTACTTGATACATCAAACATTTCTTGAAAAATAAATCTAGCTAATCTAGTTGCTGTATCTAAAGAAGTTAACGCAAAAGCTGAAATAGCTAATGCTACAAATGATTTACCTGTTGTAAAAGGCAATCCAAAAGATGTCATAAATCTACCTAAACCATCAGAAAATACATTTACTGGCCCACCATTTCCTAAAAGCTCTTGTAATTTGTCAACACCAACATAAGTTGCTGTAATAACTGCAATAACAGCTAATACACCTTCTATAAGCATTGAACCATAACCTACTAATTTAACATCTTTTTCACTATCTATCTGTTTAGAAGTAGTACCAGAACTTACTAATGAGTGGAAACCTGATATAGCACCACAAGCAACTGTTACAAATAGCATAGGAAATAAATAACTTCCTTGAACATTAAAACTTGTAACTGCTGGAGCTTGAAGTTTAGGAGCCATAAAAAAGATTCCTACAGCACCACCTATTAACATAGCATAAAGTAAAAATGAATTCAAATAATCTCTAGGTTGTAATAAAATCCAAACTGGTGTAACACTCGCTACAGCTATATAACCTAATAATATAACCATCCAAGTATTTTGACTTAATTGTAGTGGAAACTTAACTCCTAAATAAATACATAAAATCAATAAGGCAACTCCTATAATACTACCTACTGATAAAGAAACTCCACCTCTGTATACAAAAATTCCAAAACCTATTGCTAAAGCAATAAATAAGACAGATGCTGTTGCTGCTTCAGGAACTGATACAAAAGTAGATGCAACTATATTAGTAAATGCTGCTATAACTAATATAAGAGTTAACCATGCAAAAACAGCAAAAAGTTGCTTTCCTTTTTTACCCATATTTGCACCTATAACTTCACCTAAAGAACGGCCATCATGTCTAACTGATGCAAATAATGATCCCATATCATGAACTCCACCAAAAAATATAGACCCTACAACAATCCATAAAAATACTGGAATCCAACCAAATATTGCTGCTGCAATTGGACCAACAATAGGACCAGCACCTGCAATTGATGAAAAGTGATGCCCTAATAAAACTGGGGCTTTTGCTGGAACAAAGTCAACACCATCATTTAAAGTGTGAGCTGGTGTTTCTTTGCTAGGATCAATACCCCATTTTTTTGCTAAATAAGCTCCATATGTAACATATGCAACTAAAAAAATAGCAACTGCTGCTAAAACTAAAAATACTGCATTCATACAAACCTCCTTGATATAATAAAATAATAACTATACTTAATTGATTAGATACTTATCAAGCTCTTTTTTTCCAAACTTATTAGCAAAACCTTGCTTTCCATTTGAGTTTATTAATATTAGCCTAACATTTACCCAACCATTAAAACCAAACTTAAAACTTTTATAAAATTTATATTTTTTAATCTTTTTAATTATCTTATTATTTTCAAAATTGTCTGTATAAAATACAAAGGTTATTACACTAGACATATGGTCTTTATCTATATCTACTATCTTTCTTACATTTCTTTTCAATAAGTTATCAATATCTTTCACATAACTTTCTTCAAATCCATTTTTATAAAAGATATATTCATTATTATCAAAAGTACAATATTTAAATTTTTTCATTAAAAAATACTTTGAATTTTTTTGATGATATCTTGCATAAAAATCAAATTTGAAATTATCTATTTTATAATTCTCTTTAATATTAAAATAAGGCTTAATTCTTTCTTTTAATTTTTTTTCATATTTAGACATAAATAAATCCCTTTCCTTTAATCTAATTATAGCAAAAAAGAAAGGGATTTATATAATTTCTGATTCAATTGCAATTATTTATGTTTCAAATGCAAAATATTGAATTAAATAATTTGCATTATTTTTTTAAACTCCTTTACTGAACTTCTACTAATTGGTATTTCTTCTTCAATATTTTTCATTTTAACCTTATATGTTGAATTAAACCAAGGTATTATTTTTTCAATATGATTTAGATTTATTAAATAAGATCTATGTGCTCTAAAAAACGATTTATCATTTAACTTTTTTTCAAAACAACTAATAGTTTTATTATAGATAAACTCACCATTTAAAGTTTTAATAACTAATTCTCTGTTTTCTATTGTTACTAAAACAATTTTATTTTTTATTATTGGATATAAAGCACCATTTTTTGATAATGAAATAACGTCGCTATTTTCTAAATCTTTATAATTTTCATCATTTTGATTTTGTAATTTATCAATAACTTTTTTAAAGCGTTTCTCATCAAAAGGTTTTAATAGATAATCAAATGCATTTAATTCAAAAGCTTTAATTGCATATTTATCGTAAGCAGTTATAAATACAACTTTAAATTCACCTATATTTAATTTCTTTATTTTTTTAACTAAATCAATACCATTAATATCAAACATATTTATATCTAAAAATATTAAATCAATTGACTTATTTTTCTTTAAATACTTTAATGCATCTTCTCCACAAGTAATTTCTTTTTTTAAATTAAGCATTTTATGTTTTGAAATATGATATATAATCTCTTTTCTAGCTGGTTTTTCATCATCTACAACTATGCAATTAATCATCAAACCTCCTTTTTTTCTAATACAGGTATTTGTATTTTTACTTTAGTTCCATTATTTAATTTACTATCTATTTTAAAAATTATATCTTCCCCATAAATTGTCCTTAACCTTTTATAAACATTTTTTAAACCTATTGTATTTATACTAAAATCATTTAATTTATTTAACTTTTCTTTATCTATCCCTTTACCATTATCATTAATAGATATATCTATCTTGTCTTTTATTTTATTTATTATAATCTCAACTTTTCCACCATTTTTTCTTTTTAAAACACCATGTTTAATAGAATTTTCAACAATAGGTTGAATAATCAATGGAGGTATATATACATCTTTTTTAAGATTATTATTTATTTTAATTTCTAATTTATCACTAAATCTTGCTTTTTCAATTTTTAAATATGCTTTTAAATGATTTAATTCTTCATCTAATAAAATTAAATCTTTTTCATTATTCATATTTTTTCTAAAATAGTCGCTTAAATGTATAAGCAATTCTCTAGCTTTTTTAGGTTCTAATCTAATAAATGAAATTATCGTATTAATAGCATTAAATAAAAAATGAGGATTAATTTGTGCTTGTAAAGCATGTAATTCTGCTTTATCTCTTAGACGCTTTTGCTTTTCTAGTAAAGACAATTCTAATTGAGTTGAAAAAACATTTCCTAAACCTTTGGCTAGTTCTTTATTAACTATAGTATATTCATTATTAAAAAGTTTTAAAGTCCCTATAACTTTTTGATTTACTTTCAAAGGTATAATTATTGATTCTTGCAGCTCTGAATTTTTATCAAAAAAACCTAGTTCTTTTTGAGAATTAGCTCTTAAAATTTTTCCTTCTTTTATTACTTTTTTAGTAATATCAGTTTGAATCTTAATTCCAATTGAAAAATGCTTTTCACCTAATCCTTTATAAGCTAGAAGTTTTTTAGTATCAGTTATACAAACAGCATTAAATTCAGTATTATTATATATAATCTCTACAACATTTTTGCCTGTTTCAAAATTTAAGCCTTTTTTAAATTCTTTTAAAGTTTGATCTGCTATCGAAAGCGTTTGATTTGATCTATATGCTCCTTCTGATTCCGCAATTTTCTTTAAATTTTGAATAATGTTTATAAATATTCCAATACCTAAAGAATTCATAAATATCATAGGTAAAGCTATAAGTTCAACTAACTCTAAAGCTTCACTAAACGGTTTAGTTAATATTAATATTATAACCATTTGTAAAAATTCTAAAATAATTCCTATAGCTATCGCCATAGCTACTTTATCACTAGCTTTGTCAAATTTTTTCTTTAAAAACCCTGCTAAGCTTCCTTCTAAAATAGTTGCAACTGCACAACTAAAAGATGTGAATCCGCCAATATCAATTAAAAATCTATGGCCTCCTGCAATAATCCCAGCTAAAAAACCAGATATTGGTCCTCCTAACAATCCAGCTATAGCTACTCCAATTACACGAGTATTTACTATTGCATGTTTAAAAGGAATCCCAGTAAGTGTCCCTATTATACTTAAAAAACCAAAAAATAAACCTAATACTATTTTTTCTTTTCTTTCTAATTTTTTCTTTCTTAACATTTTTAGCGATAATTTAACCTTTGAGATTAAAAAAGCTATCATAATTATAAATCCAACTCTATAAGCTAATTGTATAAATATATTTTCCATATTTCACCGCCTAAATTTATTATATAAAAAAAAAGCCTTTTTTAATAGGCCTTTTAATATTTATTAATTATTTTTTCTCTATAATCAACAGTGATTGTATCTTTAATATGGTCAATAAATCCGTTAATTAAAACAGCAGCATCTGCTTTAGAAAGTCTCTTTTTAGGTCTAAATGTACCATCAGGAAATCCATTGACTAAAGAAATCTGGTCTGCCATAAATATTGAATCTTTTGCCCATTTAGATATATTTGAATCATCTTTAAATTTTGTTTTATAAGGTGGCGATGGAGCTAAATCCTCTAATCCTAGAGCATGTACCATTATTTTAACTGCTTCTTGACGATTTATCGCAGAATATTTATTAAAATATCCATATTCTCCATCCATAATATCTCTTTCTTTTAAAAATTTAACATATTCATAATCTGGATCATCAAGTTCAATATCTTTAAATGGTTTTTCTTGATTATCTCTTTCATTTATTATTTGGTCTGTTAAATCACCTTCTTGAATATTTGAAATAGCATTTGCTATTGCTTTACCAAATTGTATCCTATTCATAAAGGTATCAGGAGCAAAATATTTATTATTATTTTCAAATATCTTAATAGATCTTAATAAAAATATTTCATCTTCAGCCCAATGACCACCAATATCTTTTATTTTAGGAACCACTAAGCTATCAAAATCATTTATAATATCTTTAGTTAAATTTTTCTCATCTGAAACTCTTTTGGTCTCATCAATATTTCCATCATCAACACTTGGTAAAGAGTAACTTATTTGAGCAACATTTTCCATAGTATTAGACTTTATAAAGCTACCTCTAAAAGAAATATTTTGAGGATCAGTATGTTTATATTTAAATCTCTTTTTATCTACTGAAGAATTTTTAGTATCTATAATACCTGACCACTTTATTGTTTCTTCACCTTGAGTTAATTTAGAATCTATTTCATGTTTTAAAATTAATGTCTCACTTTCTCCCCAATGATGTTTATATCCAGTATCCTCAACAGAGTTAATTGTATGAACTATCTCTCCTTCATTATTTAAAGAATCACCATTTAAATAATATATTCTTTTAAAATATAAATTTCCTGAATAGTAATCTACTGCTGGAGTATTATCAATTATTTTAGTTCTATCAAATAAATATGATCCTAAATTATAATTATCTCCATCTACTGTAATAGTTTCATCAATACTATTTATTGTAGCCTTATAAGTCGTTTGTTTAAGTTGATCATCTTTTTTATTTACTACATCATAAGTAATACTTCTAGTATATTCAATATTTTCATCATTATTACTTAATTCAAAATCATAAGTAATACTATAATTATCATCTTGTGGTATATCTGGTACTTCTACTGTACCTTTTAATAAAACAGGTTTACCAGTTAAAAAGAAGTACTCTTCATATTCATAAACTCCTTGATCTAACATAGGATTTACTAAAATCCCTGCTTCATAAGTTACTATTTGTGAAAAACTTAAAGTGCTTAAAAACAAAAGTAATATTGTGATTAATATAATTTTTTTTGACATTTTACTCATCCTCTACGTATATAACTAATGCATTTTCTTCAAATCTTGTAAAATACAAATAATCGCCAACATCTATTTCATCAATAGTTATTGATTTATTATTTTTAACAATTATTGCATCTTCAAATTCAACATAAATATCTGAATTATTTGCAATCCAACCATCTTTATATTCAATATAATCATATGGCTCCGATACTCTTATACGCTTATCATTTATAAACTCAGATGCAATCCCTCTAGAAAATACAGCATCTTCTAATAAATCTTCTAATGCATCTTCTGCATCATTTCTATCATCTTCTAGATCATCTATCAAATAATCTTCAAAAATACCTTTATGACGTATTTTCATATCTATTATGCCAGAATTACCATCAGTTATAAAATAAGTATAATATAGTTGATAGTCAAAATCATTATGATTTTCTTCATTTTCCTCTTTTGAATAAGATCCGTGAAATAAACTTCTACTATCTAATGTTTTTTTATTATCAGGATCGCTGATATCTTCAATATTAGTTTCAGTAAAATAATAAAATGGATCTGAATCACTCATAGTAAGATTATCAAATTCATGATCTTCTACATAAGAATAATAATCTAAATTAATTGAATTATAATTAACATCTTCTATTGTTCCTACATATATATTTTCAAATACATTATTATTTTGACGAATAACTTTTAAAATATTAGCCGAAGCCATTCCTTGATTATATTCGCTAACTGCTAATACAGTATCCTTAGCTGCAAGTAAATCTTTTGAAACCATACGACCATTCTTTATTATTATTGTTCCATTATTATAATTAACATTTAAATTATTTTTTAATTCTAACTTATTTAACGGTTTTTCAATAGAATCAACTTGATCAGATATTACTAATTCTTTAGATCCACCTTTTATAGCTAATTTTATTCCTTTTTCATTTCCATAAGAATTTTCAACTACTACATATACTAAGTCATCTCTAAAATATTTCATTAAATTTCTAACTTCTACTTTTTGATCTCCATTATATAATTTAACATTATCATCTAACTTTAACTTTTTTACATACTCTGAACTATCAATCCATGATATATTTTTTAAATAACTCGGATTAGTTAAAGTAAGCGTCATATTATTAGGATTAAAACTTTTCAAATTCCCTTTATATATTTGCTTAACTAAACGCTCTTTACCTTCTATTTCTAATTTAGAAACTTCTTTTGAATTTATTTCATCAAAGTAAAGTCTAACTTTATCTCCTTCTTTTAAAGCCTTTGTAGTTACTTGATTACCATTTTTTATAATAACACTTTTATCATCTAAATTATAATTAACAATTTCTCCATCTTTTAGTTGAAATAAAATAATATCAGAAGCAATCATATGTACTTTAGCATCTTTAGATATCCCTTCTTTAGGAATATATCCTGGATTAATAAATGTTTCTATACTTATCGATGTAATTTTTCCATTATTAATTACAATATCTGCATCTTGTCCATAACTCAATTCATCTAATGAAGCAGGTCTATTATTTATTTCTAAAATATAATAATTAGATAAAGGATAAGTAACTATTTTATCATCGTAATCAAAAATTTCTATTTGGTCATCTCTAACTGTTCTTATAGTTCCTTCAATTTCTTTTCTAGTAAAATCTCCAACTTTAGCATATAAGACTTCATCATTATCATTTACTACTAATTTTAGTCTATCATTTAATTCAAAATCTTTAGCAGTAGTCATTTTATTGTTTTTATAAAGAATCATACTTTGATTAGAATCTTCTGGTTTATCTACAATTATGTCATAAGTATTTCCATCTAAAGCTAAAATTCTTACTCGAATTCTTTGTGTATCTGGATTTACTTTTTCATAACTTATATCTTTTACAGTTGCTAAAAGTGTATTTAATTCATCTACATTTTGAATATAAGAATCTTCAATATTACTCAATTGATTAGTTACTTCCATAAAATATACTTGATTGTCTTGTATAAAGTAACTAACTTCATCTCCTATATTTAATGAATTACTTGATAAAACTTTGTTTTCTTTATATACTACAAAATCATTTTTATTAGGTTCTTTAGTATTTAAATCAATCTTTGTTACAGTATCATCATTATTTTTTACATATATTGATTTATTAAAATTTTCCTCTTCTAATTTTTCAATATCTGTTATAATACCTTCTTGCTTTTCAATATTTCTTTCTTCTAACGTATCTTTTACTAAATTATTAATTATTTTAGCCATTTGTGATTTTGTTACTAGTCCTTTAGGATTAAAATTATTATTTTTATCTGTATTCATTATATCTTTTTGTACAATAGTTTGTATTATAGGTCTTTCAGCAGGGTTAACGTCTTGATAATCATTAAAATCAAATACCTTTGACAAATCATCAAACTCTTGATTATAATCTGCTGTTCTAAAAATCCATTTTGCCAAAGTAGATCTAGTAATTGGATCTCCTACTATAGGTATCTCATTTTCTAAAATTATTCCTGCATTTTGACCTTGGTCTAAATACTCTTCATTAAATAAATTTTTGACAGTATCTAGTGCTAGCCCATCTGATTGATTTAAAACATTTTGCTGAATTTGTTCTTCATTTCCTAGATATCTTAATAAGAAAGATAGAGCTTGATAACCATTTATATTTTGATTAGGTTTATATAATTTAGAACCATATTTTTCAATAATTTGACTGGCTCCTAATTTTGCTATATCCCTTTCATTAGAATCATTAGCAATATCATCAAACTTAGAATTAAATATTATCTCTGATCCTTGTTCATCTCCAGTTAACTCATTATCTATCTCATCATTTGTCATTATAGGAGCTAACTCAGGAACAAATTCATCAATTTCTTCGTATGAATATACAATTGAACTAAATAGTATTAAACTAGTCATTATTAAAAACAGTCTCTTTTTCATATATGCCACCTTACTTTTCTAAAATTATATAATATCCTGGTCTATCGATTTCACTAGATAAATATTTTCCTGATTTACTTTGTTGATTATTTAAAGGTATCCATTTATCATTTCCATCAAATTTATAAATATTTAAACTATCTTCATCTTCTATTAATGCCTCTTTATAAGAAATACCTAAATTCATAGATTGACTTAATTTTTCAATATCTCCTTGTTTATTATTATTTATAGCTTTATAATCCATATGAAAAATATTACTTTTTGCTTTAGTACCTCTTGGTAAATATCCTTTTAATAAAGAAGAATAATCATTATTTATTTTCTCAGAAGTAATACGTCCATAAGTATTTTCATCTTCTCTATATAAATTATAAAAACCTTGAGAATAAAGCGAATTAGGAGTAAACTTTAATTTTAAATCTTCAAAATCTAAATATATTAAAGAACGTCTACCTCTAATAGAATCTGCTGGAATATTAATTATTCTTTTTGTTTT
>JBNJDJ010000043.1:0-17338 GCA_051744845.1 Bacillota bacterium | reverse complement strand
TTGATTGAAAAAATCAGTATTTTAAGATATCTTGATGATATTGAGTTAGTCTTAGTAAGTGGTGAATCAGATTATAATGGGAGAGATCTTGATTTTAATTGGTTTTATCTTTAAGAGAAGAATGTATTAATAAAAATGTGAAGTTTGAATTTCGAAAATGTGCATCTCATTTTATTAAAGGTAATAGAAAATATACTTTAAATAATAAGCAACTTCGAAGTCAAGCAAAAAAAGCAGATATTAACTTTGATGGAAATTAAAAAACTTGGAGGAATTATGAGAATAATAGATTTAACACACTTTATTCACTCAGATATGCCGGTTTTTCCTGGAACTGAAAAACCTATTATTAAAAAAACAAATACATTAAAAAAAGATGGATTCAAAGAATCAAAAATTACTATGTATTCACATACTGGGACACATATAGATGCTCCTGGTCATATGTTAAAAAAAGGATTTTCTTTAGATGATTTTAATGTAGAAAAATTTATTGGTAAAGCCACTATAATAGATTTTTCAAATTTTGATAAGAAATTTATAAAAATTGATGATTTAAAAGAATATAAAGAAAAAATAATTAATGTAGATTACTTAATTATTAAAACAGGATGGAGCAAATATTGGGGAAAGAAAAAATACTTTCAAGGTTTTCCTTCTTTAAGTAAAAAAGTAGCAAAATGGCTTACTAAATATGATTTAAAAGGTATAGGAATTGATGCTATTTCAATTGATAATATTAATTCTAAAACATTTGATGTACATAAAATTCTAATGAAAAAAAATTATATAATCATTGAGAATTTAACTAACTTAGATTCAATTAAAGAAGATTACTTTACTTTGAATATAATGCCATTAAAAACTAAGAATTCAGATGGATCACCGGTTAGAGCTATTGGAATAGAAAATATATAGTATTTATCCAAAGTAAATATTATATAAATATAGAAGAAGTTGGAAAGGAAATCCTTTTGAAATTCTTAATGAATTGACAGATGAAAATTTAATTTTTGGTTCTAAAAAATATAAATCTGTATATATTACTAAAGAGGGAGTTAGGGAGGCTAAAAAACTTATAAAAAAATATATTGATGATACTGAAAAAAATAACTAAGAAAATAGACTTAGATAGTATTTATCTATTTAATCATATTTAGATATTTAAAAATTTATAAAAGAAAGGTGTTTAATGAGTGTAGATATAATTAAAGTTAATATGGGTAAATCAAATGCATATTTAATTAATGGAAATTCAGGACTTATTTTAGTTGATGCAGGTATGCCTAAAAAAACAAATAAATTATGTGAGATCTTAAATAAGAATAATTTTAAAATCAAAGATATTTCTTTGATAATAGTTACACATGTTCATAATGACCATGTTGGGAGTTTATATGAAATTAAAAAAAGATCTAATGCTAAGATATTAATTCATAAAAATGAAGTAAATCATTTAAAAAGTGGTTATACTAAATTTCCTAAAGGGACTTTTATTTTTTCAAAGATAATTTCAAAATTTGCAAATAATTTATTATTTTCTAAAAATCAATTTAAGCCAGTAAAAGCAGATATAATTATAGAAGATAGTTTTGATTTAAATGAGTATGGTGTTAATGGAGAAGTTTTTTATACTCCAGGGCATACTAATGGTTCAATATCTGTTATTGTTGATAATAAACATTTAATAGTGGGAGATACATTATTTAATTGGTTTCCAAATTCAGTTTATCCACCTTTTGCAAATAATAAAGAAAAATTAATTAAAAGTTGGAAAAATATAAAGAATTTGAACTGCGAATATTTTTATCCAGGTCACGGTAACATATTTAAAACAGAAAAATTCGAAAAGTCATTAAATAAGTATTTATAAATCAAGGAGGGATTTAATGAAAAGATATGCAGTAAATTCACAATATAATATGAGAGATCTTGGAGGCTATACAGTAAAAGACAATATTTATACTGCCTATGGGAATATTATTAGGAGTGATTATCCATCAAATTTAACTTTTGAAGAGATAAATACTTTGAAATCATTAAATATTGGCTGTGTTATTGATCTACGGACAAGAAAAGAAGCTGAGTTTAAGCCAAGTTTTTTTAAAGAAAAAAAAGATTTCAATTATTATAATGTTTCTTTTAAGAATGGTAATGGAATTTCTGATAAAGAAAAAGATATTCCTTATACATATTTAAAAATGATGGAGGAAGCAAATACAATTAGAAAAATTTTAAAAATTATTTCTAAATCTAAATCTAGTGTATTGTATCATTGCGCTATTGGAAAAGATAGAACTGGAATAGTTAGTGCAATAATCTTAGGTATTTGTCAAGTACCTGAAAAAGAAATAATTGTAGATTATCAAGTTTCAGATACTTTTTTACATGAGTTACTTGAAAAGTTTAGAAATCAAAATCCAAAATTAGATAATTGGGTAGGAAGATCAAAACCAGATTATATGAGAAAAACTTTAAAACTTTTGAAAGTAAAATATGGTTCTTTTGGTGAATATCTTAAAGCTATTGGAATAAATGAGAAAATAATTAATAAAATAAGAAAAAAATTATTATAAATTTAGAAATGGAGTTAAAATGTTTAAAAAATTAAAAGAAATGGAAATTAAATATGTAAGAAATTTTAGTAAAGTAGAAGAAACTAAAGATTATATTAGATTTAGAGATAAAAAACTTCCCAATATGCATATGCATAATTTTACTTTGATAAAAGATACTATTTCTGATAAAAAAGTGATTAATTTAATAGACAAAGAAATTCAATTAAATAAAAAATTAAATAAAGAGTTTCTAAGGTTCGAAATGAATTTTTCAGTAGACGAAAATATAATTAATAAATTAAATTATAATATAGAAGTTACTAAATATAATTATATGTATATTGCTACAGATAAATATAAAAAATTAAATGATAATAAAAATAGTAAAATAAAAATTGCTAATAACAATCAAATTTTAGAAGATGGTATAAAAGTTGATATTATTGCCAATAAGGATATAATGGGAGAAAAATTTGCTAAAAAAAGAATAAATAGAAAAAAAGAAGTATATGAAAATTCAAAATCTAATTTAAGATTTTTTGTATGTTATAATAAAGATAAACCTATTGGTAATTGTGAATTGATGCTAGGTGAAGATATAGCTAAAATAGAAGATTTTGATATTATAAAGAAATATCAAAGAAAAGGTTTTGGAACTAGTATGTTAAAATACTTAATGAAATATTTAAAAAATAAAAGTATAAAGTATTTGTATTTAATAACAGATGATTCAGATACAGCTAAAGAAATGTATAGAAAATGTGGTTTAATAAACTTAGGGCAAAAAACTGAATTATTTATTAAATTAAAGACAAAGAATTAAAAACTATAAAAAAATGAAAGGTATAAATGAAAAATAATAGCAAAGTTTTAATTATATGTAAATCGATACATCACAAAAATACTTTGAAAATTGCTAAAACCATATCTGAAAAATTAAATGCTATAATTAAAAGTCCAGAAGAAGTCAATAATAAAGATATTAATGATTTTGAAATTATAGGATTTGGTTCAGGAATATATAATGGAAAACATCATATTAGTTTATTTAAATTAATTGATAAATTGAATTTCCAAAGAAATAAAAAAGCATTTATCTTTTCTACAGCAAGTATTAGATATAAAAAAATGCACAAAGATCTAAAAGATAAATTAAATAATAAAGGATTTATTATTTTAGATGAATTTATTTGCAAAGGTTTTATGAGTTATAGTTTTATAAAATATATTTTCGGTGGAATAAATAAAAATAGACCTAATGAAAAAGATATTTTAAAAGCAAAAAAGTTTGCAGAAAAAATAAAAACCTTAAGATGATAGGACCTATATTAATTTTTACTATAGATAATCCTTTAGAATATTTAAGATAAGAATAATTTAATATACTTGAATTAGAATCTGGGTAAAAAATAGATACTATATGTTTTGTTAGAAATGGATTTGATAGAGTTTATTTATGATAAACAATATTACTTAAAATAACTATTTCTTGTTTAAAGAAAAAAGTAAAAAAATATTTAAAAGTTTGATCTATCAAATAACATGAATTTGATAAAGAAACTTTATCTAGAGAATTATTTAATTAACTTTAAAAATCATTTTTTTAATAAATTTAAAATAACTTTAATATAAAAGTGGGAGATTTATGGATAATAATGAATATATAAAAGAAATTAATTTATCATTAACAAAGATAGCTAATAAAAATTATAGTAAAAAGCAAAGTAAATATATGAGAAATAAATTTGAATTTTTTGGTACAAAAGCAAATGAACGAAGAAAAGCTGTTAATAAGTATAAAAGCAAAAATAACAGACCCAAATATGAAAATATTAATCAGATAATTAAAGAACTTTGGGAAAAAGATGAAAGAGAATTTCAATATTTTGCAATGGAACTTTTAGAAAAATATTCTAAAGAGTTTGAGGAAGAAATTATTATATTATTAGAATATATGATAAAAAATAAATCATGGTGGGATACTATTGATAGAATCTCAAAAAAATTAGTTGGAAAATATTTTGAAAAATTTCCAAAAAATAAAAATGATATTATAGAAAAATGGATAAATTCAGGTAATATTTGGCTTCAAAGAACAACTATACTTTTTCAATTAGCTTATAAAGAAGATACTGATGTGGATTTATTATTTAATATAATTAAAAGATTAAAAGATATTGATGAATTTTTTATACAAAAAGCAATAGGATGGGCTTTAAGAGAATATTCTAAAACAGATCCAAAAGCAGTTAAAAAATTTATAGAAAATAATACACTATCGAATTTGAGCAAAAGAGAAGGATCAAAATTTATTAATAAGGAAGGAATTTAGTAAGGTGATTAGATGTATTTGTTATTATTAATTATAGTTTTAATATTATCAAAAGATATTTTAAAGATTGCTTTTTATAAATTATTTGATTCTAGAGAAGATTTTTTAGAATCAATAACTTATTTTTTTATTCCAAACTCTTTCTCAATTAAATTAGATAAAAATACTAAATGTTTGAACCATAGAAAAAAAGTTGGAATTTTTTTAACTGTATTTTTATTATATGTATATGGTAACTTAATTATATCCTCATATCTATTTGAGCTTTTAGGAAAATTTAGTTAAGGAGTAAAATGGAAGAAAAATTATCAAAAAAAGAAATTATAAAAAAATATGGTACGTTAGTATCTAGTTTATGCTTTAAAATGATTAGAAATAAAGATATAGCTAAAGAAGCTTCTCAAGAAGTATGGTTAGAAGTATTACAAAGTTTAGATAGTTTTGAAAAAAAGTCGAAATTATCCACATGGATATATAAAATAGCTTATAGAGTAATAATAAAGTATTCAAGAAATGAAAAAAAATATAGTACATCCTATTTAAAAGAATGTTTTGACGGACCAGACTTAAGAATTCCACATAAGGTTAATTATAATAAAAACATATGGGTTAAAAATCAATGTGATAAATGTTTAACAGGTACATTGCATTGTTTAGATAATGAAAAAAGATTAATCTATATATTTAGAGAAATTGCTCAACTACCTTATAAGGAAATTGCTGAAATAATAGGAAAAAAAGAAGCAAATATTAGGAAAATTAACTCGCGGAGTAAAATGAAATTAGAAAATTTTTTAAATGATCAGTGTATTCTTTTTAATCCTGACGGTGATTGTAGGTGCAGAATAAAAAAACAAGTTGAAAATATAGATTTAGATAAAGAATATAAAAAAATAAAAAATATAAACAACAATATTAGTTTTTTTCAAATATCAGAAAAAATAATACCTAGAAAAAAATTTTGGAAAAAATTCCTCTAAAGATGTCACACTTTTTAAAAATTTAACACTAATATTAGTGAAGGGAAAAAATAAATGTGTAAATTTAAAGAGAATAAGGAGGAATTTTATGAATTCAGAATTAAGATTAAAAGTTTTACAAAATATTTATACTAATCAATTAGTTGACTCAATCAACTTTTACAACAAAAGTGGTAAACTTGATAATATTTTAAAAGAAAAAAAGGTAAAAAGTCAGATTAGTGGCAAATTTATTGTAAAAAAATTTAAAATTGAAACAATATCCCAAGCATTTAATTGGACAAATCAAATTTTTGATTGTGCTAAATGGGAAAAAATAGGTAATAATAATATATTCAAAACTAAAAATTGTAAATTATATAATTTAGCTAAGAAAAATGGAGTATGTAGTCCGTGTAAGATTTATTGCTTAAATCCTTTGGAAGGTATGATAAAAGCAATAGATAAAAATTATAAATTTAATGTAAAAACTACATTATGGAAAAGTGATGAATGTATTGTTCGAATAGAATAATAAATTTTTAAAAGGAGTAATATGAATAAATATCATAAATCAGTTTATAAAATGTGGAATGATTTTATAGATGTAAATAAAAAAATTAATAATACTAGAAGTTTTGATGTATAGCATTTTGAAAATAATAAAAAAGATGCAAATAGGTTAGTAAAATTAGTGAAAAATGGCGATAAAAACGGTACTGCTAGTTCAAAAAAATTATTAGAAAAAAGTGGAGAAAAAATTCCTGAAGTAGGAGATATAAGTATTATAACTAACTGGTGTGGAAAAGCTGAATGTATTATTAAGACTATAGATTTAGATATTGTGCCATTTAAAGAAGTTAGTAAAGAATTTGCTAAAATAGAGGGAGAAGCAGATAGAAGTCTTAAATATTGGAGAGAAGTTCATAAAAGATATTTTACTCAAGAATTCAAAAAAATTGGAGAAGATTTTAATGAAGAAATTTTAGTAATATGTGAAAAATTCAAATTATTATATAAATAAAACCTCTTATATAGAGGTTTTATTTTGCTATCTTAATATAATTTTCAAGTTTATTTATTGTTGCCTCAGTAGTTTCCGCTGTATCTTTTAATGGAAAATTTAAATCTAAATTGCTATATTTTTCTTCACCCATTTTGTGGAAAGGTAAGAGTTCAATTTTTTCAACATTTTTAATTTGATTAATAAATTTTTTCAATTTATCAATATATTTTTTTGAATCATTAATATTATTGACTATTACATTTCTTATCCAAACAGAAGTATTTGATTTATTTAAATAATCAATAAAATGTAACAATGAAGAATTATCTCTTTTCGTTATTTCAAAAAACCCTTTTTTAGTAGGATGTTTAATATCTAATAAAACTAAATCAATATATTTCAGTAGTTCATCAAAATCCCCTTTTCCAATTCCACTTGTATCAAGTGCTATATGAATATCATGTTTTTTTAATTTCTTTGCAACTTTAATTAAAAATTTTGTTTGTAAAAGTGGCTCACCTCCTGAAAAGGTAACGCCACCATTTGAAACATCATAATAGTTTTTATATTCTAAGACTTTTTCAACTACTTCATTAACACTAAATTTGTTATTAGTATTAGTAGTCCATGTATCAGGGTTATGGCAATAGCTACACCTAAGAGGGCAACCTTGAAAAAATATTACGGTTCTAATACCTGGACCATCAAACAAACCCATAGTTTCAAATGAATGAATATTTCCTTTCATGTTTACACCTTCTTATGAAAAGTTCTACTAATTACTTCATTTTGTTGTTCTTTGTTTAATCTATTAAAATTAACAGCATATCCTGATACTCTAATAGTTAAATTAGGATACTTTTCTGGATTCTTTTGTGCATCTATTAATTTTTTTCTATCTAATACATTTACATTTAAATGATGAGCATTATCTAAAAAGTAACCATCTAAAATATTAACTAAATTAGTCATTCTTTGTTCTTTAGTTTTTCCTAATGATTTAGGAGTAATAGTCATAGTATTAGAAATACCATCTTCGCAAACATTTTCAAATGGAATTTTAGCAACTGATTTTAAAGAAGCTAAAGCTCCATTACTATCTCTACCATGCATAGGATTTGCTCCTGGTGCAAAAGGTTCCCCTTGCTTTCTACCATCTGGAGTAGATCCAGTTTTTTTACCATATACAACATTAGAAGTAATAGTTAAAACTGAAAGGGTAGGTTTAGCATCATTATAAATATTATGTTTTCTTAGCTCACTTATAAAATATTTTAAAATATCAATTCCTATTTGATCAACTCTGTCATCATTATTTCCATATTTAGGAAAATCTCCTTCAATTTCAAAGTCTTTAATTAATCCATCTTCGTAAATAGGATATACTTTAGCATATTTAATAGCGCTTAATGAATCTGCAATAACAGATAAACCTGCTACACCAAATGCCATATTTCTTTTAATCTCTGAATCATGTAATGCTAGTTGACTTGCTTCATATGCATATTTATCATGCATATAATGAATAACATTCATTGTATCAACATATAATTTAGCCACTCTTGATAAAACTTCTTTATACTTTTCTAATACAACTTCAAATACTAAAGCTTTTTTTGAGTTAACTTTTTTAATATTATCAAAAACTTTGATATCTTTTATTTCATCTATACCACCATTTAGAGACATTAATAACGCTTTTGGTAAATTGCATCTTGCACCAAAATATTGGCTTTCTTTACCTGTGCTCATAGGAGATACACAACAAGCAATAGAGTAGTCATCTCCATAAATAGGTCTCATTATATCATCATTTTCATATTGAATAGATCCAGTTTCAATGGATAATTTAGCACAAAATTCTTTAAATCCTTGAGGTAATTTAGAAGACCATAGAACAGTCATATTTGGTTCAGGTGCAGGTCCTAAGGTATTCAAAGTATTTAAAAATCTAAAAGATGTTTTAGTAACTAAAACAGATTCATCCTTTGTAAGTCCAGCTATAGATTCAGTTATCCAAGTAGGGTCACCAGCAAATAATTCATTGTATTCCTTAGTACGTAAGTGTCTTACTAATCTAAGTTTTATTACAAAATCATCAATTATTTCTTGAGCATCTTTTTCAGTTATAGTACCTTCTTTTAGATCTTTTTCAAAATATATATCTAAAAAAGTACTTACTCTACCTAAAGACATAGCAGCTCCATTGTTTTCTTTAACACTTGCTAAATAACCAAAATATACATGTTGAACAGCTTCTTTAGCATTTTTTGCAGGTTCAGAAATATCATAGTCATATGAGCTAGCCATATTCTTAATAGCTTCTAAAGCTTCTATTTGCTTTTTAAGATTTTCACTTTTTAAAATTTTCTTTTCTAAATCGAAACTTTGAATATCTTCTTTATCTTTCTTTTTCATCTTAATTAAATAGTCAATACCATATAAAGCAATACGTCTATAGTCTCCAATCAATCTTCCTCTACCATACGCATCAGGTAAGCCAGTTAATAATCCACACTTTCTAGCTTTTCTCATTTGTTTAGTATATACGTCATAGACACCATCGTTATGAGTCTTAACTAGATCACTTAAAAAAGGTTTTAAGATTTCAGGAGTTTGAATACCATATTGGTCTAATGCACCAGTTACCATTCTAATTCCTCCAAATGGATTGATAATTCGCTTTAATGGTTCATCAGATTGTAACCCAACAATTAATTCATTTTTCCTATCAATATATCCAGGACTAAAATTATCTATTCCTGATATGTTTTCAGTATCAACTTTATAAATACCATTATTTAGTTCTTTCTTTAGGTATTTTTCACATTTATTCCAAAGAGTTTTAGTTCTTTGTGATGAATCTTCTAAAAAAGAATCATCTTTAGTATATTTTTTATAATTTAACTGTATAAAATTTTTAACATTAATATCTTTTGTCCATTTTCCTTTATTAAACATAATTACCTCCTATAGCATATAGTACACTGTATATTGTATACACAGTATATGATAATGGTTTTCACTTGTCAATAAAAAAATAGAAAAAAATATCTATAATTCAAAAGAAAAAGATTCAATAGAAATTGCTAATTATTATGTTGGGGATTTTATAAATTCTTCTAACGCAAATAAAGTAATTAATAATCTTATTAGAGAAAAAATTATTGTGGCAAGTAATATTTTAAGTCTTGATAAGAAAAAAATTATTGATGTTAATTTGAAGAAGTTAAGTGATTTATTAGAAATTGACAGGATATATTATTATAACTTAAATGGAAAAGTAATAGATTCAACAATTAAGGAAGATATAGGTTGGGTTGCTAAAAAGGGCCATCCTGTTTATAAATTTATTAAAAGTAGGAAGATTTTTTCTGTTGAAAATAATATAAGAAAAGATACATGTGATAAAAAATATTTTAAATATGGGTATTATTATATTCCTAATCAAGGATATATTCAAATTGGAATTCATGCAGATAAAGTTCAAGATTTTTTAGATTCTTTTGAAGTTGAAAGAATTTTAAATGAAATGTTTAGTTTAGATAAAGTTAAAAATGTTGCGTTTATAAAAGATTCAAAAACTAATTATTTTTCGAGATCAAGTAATGAAAAATTAGAAATTGATACTGACTTAGTTGACCAAATTTTAAATGAAAAAAAGTCATTAGTCACAAAGTATAGTAAAAATAAAAGTAAATACAGTGTTTACTTACCTATTAAATTAGAAAAAAGTATAGAGGGGGGTTTGCTTACAGAATTTAACTTGATAGATACTAAAAAGAGTATAAAAAAATTAAAACTAATAACTGCTTTTATTTTGTTTATAGTATATATTATTTTTATTTATGTTTTGTTTTTGAAAATTAAAAATAAAAATAAAATTTTAACATTAGCATATTGTGATAACTTAACTAATTTGCCTAATGTTAACTATTTTATTGATAATTATTCAGAAACGATTAATAATGTTAAAGCTGTTTTTGTCATAAAATTTGTAAGTTTAGAGACTATAAATATGACTTATGGATATAATTATGGTAGTGAAATTTTAAAACAAATTGCAAATAAATTAATTTTATATGCACAAGAAAAAAATGTAGAAATATTTAAAACAAAAGAAGATGAATTTATTATAAGTTGGGAATCTCATAAGACTAAACAAGAGTTGATTAAGTCTGTAAAAAAATTAATAAAATTTTTTCAGAAAAAATGGAAGTTAAAGATGCAATAATATATTTAAAGTTTAAGATTGCTGTTATAGATTTAAGAGATTCAACATTAGATTTAAGCGATATATTGAAAAAATCTAATATAATATTAAAATCATTATTTAATAATAAACATAAAAATTATGGTTTTTATGATAAAGTAGCAGAGGAAAAATTAAAAAGACATGAAAATATTCAAAATGAATTAAGAAATATTATTGAAAATAAAAATGTTAATAAAAAATTATATTTGAATTATCAACCTTTTATAAATACTAAGAATAATGAAGTAGTTGGTTTTGAAGCTTTAGCTCGTTTTAATTCTGAAAATTATGGAAGGGTATCACCAGCTGAATTTATAAATATTGCAGAAAAACAAGGTCTTATTATACAGTTAACAAAAATAATACTTAAAGAAGCTTTTAATTTCATTATAAAATTAAATGAAAATGGATATGAAAATTTAAAAGTAGCAGTTAACATTTCTAGTATTCATTTATTAAGTGAAGATTTTGAAAAAGAAATAGAAAGATTATCTCCTAATAGAAAATATATATTAAATAATCTCGATTTAGAAATTACTGAATCAGTTTTTTTAGATGATTTTGATCTAATAAATAATAAACTCAAAAAATTACAAGAAAAAGGTATTAAAATATCTTTAGATAATTTTGGTACTGGTTATAGTTCTTTTTCAAGATTTACTGAACTAAATATTGATTATTTAAAAATTGATAAGTGTTTTATTGATAAAATACTAGATGAAAAAAAAGGAGCTTTGATTATTAAAAAGATAATATTTATGGCTCATAGTTTAGGAATAAAAGTAATTGCTGAAGGAGTAGAGGAAAAGAAACAAGAAAAACACTTAAAAAAATATGACTGTGATATTTTACAAGGGTATTTTTACAGTAAACCAATAAATGAAGAAAAAGTTTTTAGATATTTAGAAAAAAATTAAGTATGTTTGAATTAATAGTTTTTTTAAATATGGCGTAATATATATTGATTAATAATCAAAAGCAATAAATGTAAAGAAATTTTCTTAATAATATAGAATTAATCTTTATTATTTGATATATTTATGATATAAAAAGTATAAATATCATTATGTAGTTAAAAAGGGAGTTTATATGGAAGAAATAATTAATATTAAATTTTTATATTTAGATTTATCTGTTTGTGAAAGGTGTAAAGGAACTGATAAGGTAATAAAAGAAGTTATAGAGTTATTAAATCCAGTATTAAAAATGACTAATCGTAAAATTAAACTAGAAAAAATTAATATAAAAAATAAAGAGATGGCTAAAACACATAAGTTTTACTCTTCGCCTACAATAAAAGTCAATGGGATTGATATTCAAAAAAATATTAATGAAAATGATTGTAAAGATTGTGGAGATTTATGTGGTGAATCTGTTGATTGTAGAACATGGTCTTATAAAGGAAAAAATTACAATAGTCCACCTAAAGCTTTGATAATAGATTCTATTTTACAAGTAATTTATTGTAATATTCAACCAGATAAAAAGGACTATAAATGTCCTGAAAATTTGATTAGTTATTTTGATAATTTAGAAAAAAATAAAAATATTAAGAAGTTATAATTATTTTGAAATATTTTATAAAAAATAGTATTAAATATATATTTTAAAATTGAAAAATAAGATATTCTTTTAACAACATATTATATTAATCATAAGTTAGTTACTTATGATATTTTTTCCTTTTTAATGCAATATATTAGATTAAAAATCCTACAGATAATTAATAGACTATTGTAATAAGAGGAAAATTTGTAATTCTAATTAAAAAAATATTTATCAATTTTAGCTCAAAGTTAGTAAGTTAAAATGCATTCCCGAACTTAATTTAATTATTAAGTAGGGATAGTGGTTAAGTATATTTGCATTAAAAGGATATCATACGTTGTCTTTTATCAAACTTGCTTAATAATTATTTTTAAACAAATTTGAGTGAATATAAATCAGCGGGAGAGGTTCACTAGAATAGATTTAATACTATTTTTAAGAAATTATACTAAAAAAGAATTTATTGAAATATTTTAAAAAAATAATTTTAAATTTACTAAAGAAGATATTTTACATAAAGATCCACTTAATTATTATCTTGTATTTAAAAAGGAGAACAAATCATGAAAGAAAAAATTAAAAGATTAATTATTAATTATGTCAAAAATTACTCTAATAAAAATAATATTCAAACTAAGTGGAAAGAACCAATAATTAAATTTGCTAATGCTGATGACAAAGATTTCCATAAATTAAAAAAGATAGTTACACCTACTCATGCTTTACCTAAAGATTTTCTAAAAAATGCTAAAACCGTAGTTGCTTATTTTTTACCTTTTGAAGAAAAAATTGCTAAATCTAATATAGATGGAAAATTTTGTTCTGAAAAATGGGCTAAAGCTTATTTAGAGACAAATCAATTGATTTCTAAATTAAATAGATATATAAAATCTGAATTAGAAAAGAAAAATTTTAAGGCGAGTTTAATTCCTGCTACTCATAATTTTGATGAAAAAACTTTAAAAAGTGATTGGTCACATAGACATGTTGCTAATATAGCAGGTTTAGGAACTTTTGGGATCAATAATATGTTAATCACTGAAAAAGGATGCTGCGGTAGAATAGGAAGCATTATAACTGATATTGAGATAGTTTCCTCTGAAAAGATTAAACAAGAAAATTGTTTGTATAAATATAATAGTTCTTGTAAAAAATGTATAGATAATTGTAATATAAAATCATTGAAAGATAATAATTTTGATAGATTTAAATGTTATGATTTTTTATTAGAAAATGACAAATTTCATACTAATCTTGGTTTAATAGATGCCTGCGGTAAGTGTTGTGTTAATTTACCTTGTTCTTTTGTTAACCCATTAGATAAATTAAAAAAGTAATGAATAATTAAATGAATTATCCACAGCCTTTAAAAAAGGGAATATTATAGGAATATGTGCTTCTTTTTTAGCAGTAAAAGGAGTATT
This sequence comes from Bacillota bacterium, assembly GCA_051744845.1. Lineage (GTDB taxonomy): Bacteria > Bacillota > Clostridia > Peptostreptococcales > Acidaminobacteraceae > JBNJDJ01. The sequence goes on along the minus strand of JBNJDJ010000043.1, from coordinate 3,256 downwards.
TTCTACAAAAGTAGATTATCCCCCAAAAAATTGAAATAAATAGATTATTCTATACTTAAATAATAATGTAAAAGCAATAATAACTCCATAGAGGAGAGAAATACATATTTATTATTAAATGTATTAAATACAGGCTTTCTTGCTCAAAAACAAGTTTTTGACTCTAATGAAAAATTGATAAAACTTTGGGATAGTTTAGTTGATAATTATTTCATTTTTAAAAAAAGAGAGATAGTTACGTTTGAAATTTTACGAAATTTAATATTTTTAAATACCACGTTACTAACTAGTTAGTAAGAAAAGGTTTTATAGAGAATAGGAATTTTACAAACTTAATTGGGATAATATTTTAGGGTCTTAATGTTTTTTAATCAGTTTAAGATTATTGACATTTTTTACATATATGAGACTTAACTGAAATATTTTCTAATTCAGAAAAGAAATGTCAAATCAATTAATATTAAGGTTGGGATTTATGGAAATAAAAAGATATCAACTTAAAAATAAGCTATTAAAAAAGTACATTAAATATATATGGTTAATTGAATCGAATAAAGTAAAAATTTCAAATACATTATTACCAGTTAATAATATAGATTTAATAATTAATTTGAATTCTTCAATAAAGTATATAGTTAAAAATAAAGAGATAATAATTAATAATAAACCTTATTTTTTAGGTCCACTTAATAATTCTGTATTTATAGAACAAAAGGGAAATATAAAAGTAATAGGTATTTCTTTTGAACCATATGGTTTTTATAGTTTAATTAATAATCCAATATATAATTTTAATAATAAATTAATTTATTTAGAAGATTTATCTGAAAAAATAAGTAATCGGTTAATCAAGAATTTAGATAATCTAAATGATAATAGTGCAATTATTAAAAAAATAGAAAATAATTTAACAGAAATTATAAGCGATAAATCAATTGATAATTATCACTATAAAGTTTTTAAATTATTTTTGAATAATAATTATAAAGATAAAATTAAAATCTTTAGTAAAGAAATTGGTATAAGCAGTAGACAATTATTGAGAATATTCAAAAAGTATACTGGTTTTTCACCTAAATCTCTTTCAAAAATTACTAGGTTTCAAAATATAAGCAGAGAATTATTAAATAATAAATATGAAAATCTTTCTGATTTAGCTATTAAGTATGGCTACTATGATCAAATGCATTTTATTAAAGACTGTAAAGAATTAACAGGTCAAACTCCTTTAAATTTAAGTAAATCTAAAATTTCTGTAAAGTCAATAGCAAAATTTAAAAATATGTCGGATTTTTACTATTGATATATATTTTTTAGATATATTATATATTTAAACAAATTGAATACATAAAGGAGGAAAAATGGGAAATGTAGTTGAAATTGTGGAATTCAAAATCGATGAAAAAATAAAACAAAAAGATTTTTTGAAAATTGTGGATGATTTAGAAAATAATTTTCATTCTAAAGAAAATGGGTTTATATCAACTGATTTATTAAAATCTAAAAATGAAAATGAATATACTATGATACAGCATTGGAAGTCATTACGTAACTGTAAAGATGCTGCTAAAAAAATGATGAAAGATCCAAAAACTATTAATTTTAGAAATGCAATTGAACCTAAAAGTGTAAATATGTCCTTTTACAATACGATAAAAAGTTATTAAAATAAAAACTCTCCAAGATTATATGTCTTTAGGAGAGTTTTTAACTTTTAAAAATTTTTCATTAGATATTTCATATTTTTTTAATTTATTATAATTTAATTGATCTACTTCAGTAGAAACAACTATTCCATTTTGAGTATATTTTTCAAAATCAACATTAAAATTTTCATGAAGGTTAGAAACTAAGTTAGCTTTATTAAAAGGAAGCAATAATTCTAAGTTTTGATAATCAGAAAATAATTCTTTTTGAATTTTTTCTAAAAGTTTATCAATATTTAAACCTTTTTTAGCTGAGATTTTTATTTTTTTATCTAAACTATTATCTATATTTTCAAATTTATCTATTTTATTATAAACTGTAAATCTTGGTATAGATAATGCATCTAACTGCTTTAAAATATCTTGAGTAATTTCTATTTCAGTGTTAGTATTTTCAGAGTTAAAATCAATAATATTTAAGATTAAGTCAGAGGTTTTAACTTCTTCTAAAGTTGCTTTAAAAGCGTCAATTAAAAAATGTGGCAGTTTTGAAATAAAACCAATAGTATCGATAAGGATAAACTCTTTATTGTTATCTAAAGAAATTTTACTTACATGAGTATCAAGTGTAGCAAATAATAAATCATCGACATATACTTTATCTTCATCCTGTCCATAATTTTCAACTAAATAATTAAATAAAGTAGATTTACCCACATTTGAATAGCCTACGAGAGATACTATAGGTATATTAGAAGATAAACGTTGTTTTCTTTGAATATGTCTTGTTTTTTCCATTTTAGAGATTCTTCTTTTAATATCTAAAATGCTTTTCCTAATACTTCTTTTATCTAATTCTAATTTTTGTTCACCAGGACCTCGAGTACCTATACCTGCTCCAAGTTTTGAAAGTTCGTTACCATATCCTTTTAATCTAGGTAATTTATAATTAAGTTTAGCTAATTTAATTTGTAATTTAGCCAATCTAGTATTTGCTCTTTTTGCAAAAATATCTAAAATAATTGCAGACCTATCCATTATTTTAGCATTTATATTTTCACTTAAATTATTTAATTGACTACCACTTAAAGTATCATTAAATAAAACTAAATCGATATTTTTTTCTAATACAAGATTATTTACTTCTTGTGCTTTACCACTTCCAATTAAAAATTTTGGATCATATTTATCTCTGTTTTGTGTTATATAATGAAAATTTTCAATTCCTAACGATATACATAATCCCTTTAACTCTTCAAGTGAGTTTTTAAAATCATATTCACTAGAATTTATATTAATGCCAACTAGGATTGCGCTTTTATAATTCATTTATCAAATCCTTTCTAATTTATTCTTCTTTAAAGATAATTATAACATAAAATTAAGAAAATTGAACACTAGACATAATTAATTATAAAAGATATAATTTAACTGTATACAGTTTAGAAAGGATATTATGGAAAAATATTTAGATTATTATAAATCTCCAATTGGAATTATTGAAATTGAAGCAAACAATAAGTTTATATTATCTATAAAATTTGTTAATAAAAATAAAGAAGCTAATGAAAATAAATTAACAAAACTAGCAAAAAAACAATTAAATGAGT
>JBNJDJ010000042.1:0-17418 GCA_051744845.1 Bacillota bacterium | reverse complement strand
CCTTTTTTTTCAGGACTATATAAATCTACATTCTTTATTAAAATCATTTTATCCCCTCCGCTTAATTGTAATGCAAAATATATACCAATATAATATTTTGAAATACACTATATTTTGAAATTTAAATATGATAAAATATAATATACTTAAGAATAAAGGAGTATTATGAAAGATTTATATAAAGAAATACTTGAAAATTTAGATGAAGGTGTATACTTTGTTGATAGAAAAAGGAAAATAACATTTTGGAATGAAGCAGCAGAAAATATAACAGGTTATAAAGCTAATAAAGTCATAGGAACATATTGTTATGATAATTTATTAAGGCATATTGATGATTTTGGAAATAAATTATGTTTAAATGGATGTCCATTACATAAAACAATTGAAGATATGGAAAAAAGAACTGCAAAAGTATATTTACATCATAAAAAAGGACATAGAGTAAAAGTTTATATTAAAACTATTCCTTTATTAGATGAAAACAAAAATGTAATAGGTGCAATTGAAATTTTTAATACTTCTAATGGAGAAAGTAATATTAATTCAGAAGAAATCAGAAACTTAAAAGAACTTGCCTATAAAGATCAATTAACAAAATTATTTAATAGAAAATACTTAGAGCAATATTTAGATCTTAAATATAAGGAATTTAAAAAATTTAATAAAAAATTTAGTATTATATTTTTAGATATTGATCATTTTAAGAATATAAACGACACATATGGGCATGATATCGGCGATGAAGTTTTAAAAATGGTTTCTAAAAGTTTAGATAAATCTACCAGAAATAGTGATTTAGTTGTGCGCTGGGGTGGAGAGGAATTTGTAATTTTATGTGATGATATGTCTAAAAATGATTTAGAAAAATTAGCAAATACAATTAGAGTTTTAGTTAAAAATTCATATTTTCTGAATGAAGGTATAAAAATTAATGTTACTATTTCTATAGGAGCTACTTTAATAAGAAAAAAAGATACTAAAGAAAGTGTAATAAAAAGAGCAGATAATTTAATGTATAAAAGCAAAAACAATGGTAGAAATATGGTTACAATTGATTAAATAGTAGACTTTGGTAAAATTTCCTAATGGAATTCCTAAAGATTCATAAAATGGTAAAAATACCAAAAAAATTTATGAATTTTCTCTTTATTTTGGTATATTAATTGCATCTTTAATAAGTATAAGTGATTATTAAAGGGGGAGTTATGAAGGGAAAATTAAAAATTTATAATATAATTTTTATTATTTTTTTAACATTAATTTTAAATTATTTGAAAATTAATGAACTTTACAAATTAGTTATTTTATCTAGTATTTTCATTATTTTATTAATAAGTTTTGATAAAGGAAATGATAAAAATTTAAAACAGGAAAATGAACAAATGAATACGTCTAATAAAGAAAATATTAATATTGGTAAAAAATTAGCCAACGTTTCTGATACATTAGGTTTCGATATTCAACAACTTTTATGGTTATCAAAAGGAAATATAAAAATGTTTGATCAATTAGTAAAAAGTTTTGCTGATATTGAAAGAAATAGTCAAATGAATTCAGCAAGTGTGGAAGAAATAACAGCTTCTATAAATGAATTTATAGAAAATGTTAAACAATTAGATAATCATATTTCCAAAATTGATAAAAATTCTAATGAGTCAATAGAATTATTAAATAATAATAAAGATAAAATTGAAAATGTTGAAGTTTTTATGAATGATTTATCTAAAGTAATTAAAGATGCATCTGATAATAATGCTAATTTAAAGAAATCTTCAGGTGAAATAAATAAGATTGTAGAATATATAAGAAATATTTCTAAACAAACTAATTTACTTGCACTTAATGCATCAATAGAAGCAGCTAGAGCGGGAAAAGCTGGTAAAGGATTTGCAGTAGTTGCTGATGAAATAAGAAAATTAGCTGAAGCTACTGATGAAGCTATTTTGGAAATTGAAGAAATAATTGGTTCTATTTTAAAAGAAATTAACAATTCAAATAAATCAATGAATGTGTGTATGGAAAAAATTGATAAAGCGGAAAAAGTTAGTCAAGAATCTAGTAAAGCTATCCAGAAAATTCAAAAAATAATTTATAATGTTAGTGATTCTATTGAAGTTTTAGATTCTATATCAACTAAAGATTTAAGAAATGCTAAAGAAATAAATCAAGCCAGTGATTCTGTTGCTTTATCTGTAGAAGACACATATGAAATGGTAGCAAATTTAATGGATAAAATTGATATACAACAAAATAAGAATAATGAAATTATTGAATCCGGTAAAAAATTAAATGAAGTTAGTGAAAAGTTACAAAAAATAACTATACAATTAAAAGATGAAAATGAAATAATTTTTGGAGTAAATCCATTTACTAAGCCAGAAATCATTAAAAAAACTTATATACCTATTTTAGAAAATGTATGTAAAACTAAAGGATTAAAAGCAAGAACAATAATTTTAAAAGATTACGATGCTTTAATTAACGCAATAAAATCAAATTTAATTGATATTGGTTGGTTTTCACCATTTGCATATGTAAATGCAAAGAAAAAATCTAATATTGAGCCATTAGTATCACCTAAAGTTAATGGTAAAGATTTTTATCATGGATATATAATCGCGTTAAAGAATAAAGGTTTTAATTCTTTAAAAGATTTGAAAAATAAAACTTTTGGTTATGTAGATAAAAATAGTGCATCTGGATACCTTTATGCTAATCATATTTTAGAAACAAATAATATAAATCCTGAAAAAGACTTTAATGAAAAAATCTTTTTAGGAAGTCATGATGGAGTTATTAATGCAGTATTAAATGGTGAAATAGATGCAGGAGCAACATATGATGAAGCTATAGAAAGAGCTTATAATAATGGCTTAAATAAAGATAAGATTGAAATAATTGAAAAAACAGATCAAATTCCAAAAGATGCAATAGCAGCCAGTCCATCGTTAGAAAGTGATATTAAAAATAAGATAAAAGATTCTTTTATTAATTATAAACCAGATAAAACCGATATAAATGGATTTGTAGAAAGTAATGATAAAAAATATAATATAATAAGAGAAATAATTGATTAAATATAAAAACTTCTTAATGTCAAAGTTGAGAAGTTTTTTTAGTTTAATGCATAAAATATTCATATATGTTATAATAAATACAAATTCAAAAGATTAAAAATTTTAAATAATGGGGGAAAAATGAAAATATTAAAGAATAATAATGTTAAAGAAGAGATGGATAAAGAATTTGATCCTGCTATTATAATTAATCCTAAAGAAAAAATAAAAATTGAGACTTTAGATTGTAATGGCGAATATTTATTTGGTAGAGATAAAAAATTATCTAATCCAGCTACTGGACCAATAGGTATAAAAGGTTGTGAGAAAGGTGATTTATTAAAAATACATATTCATAACATAAATGTAAAAGATCAAGGCTTTGTAATGACTTCTAATAAATTTGGTTATTTAAAAGATAATTTAGATAAATCAATTAATAGAAAAATTAAAATTAAAGATAATAAAGCTATTTTAAATGAAAATATAAAAATTCCAATAAATCCAATGATTGGTGTAATAGGAGTAGCTCCAGATGAGAAGTGTGATAATATAACTCCTAAATCTCATGGAGGAAATATGGATTGTAAAATAATAACTGAAAAAAGTTTTTTATATTTAAGGTCTAATGTTAAATATGGAAATATTTCATTAGGTGATTTACATGCTTCAATGGGAGACGGAGAAGTATGTGTATCTGGATTAGAGATTAGTGGAGAAGTTATCTTATCTGTTGAAATAATAAAAGATAAAAAATTTAAAACACCTTTTGTTGAAAATGATAATTTAATAGCTACTATATCATCTAAGCCTAAAATAGATAAAGCTTTAAAAACTGCAACTATAAAAATGCATAATTATTTAGTTGAAAATCTAAAAATAGATAAAGACGATGCAGCAGTTTTAATGTCTATAGCTGGTGATTTAAAAATTTGCCAAGTTGTTGACCCTTGGAAGACAGCTAGATTTGAGATTAAAAAGAATTTATTGGAAAAATATTTATAAAATAATTAGGAGTTTTTCATATGAAGTTTAAATTAATTACTATTTTATTAATAATTATTATTTTAGTTTTTACAACTATGAATATTATTACTTTGAATAAACAAATGATTTTAAATACTGAAAATGAAATAATAAATGATTTAGATTCAGTTGGCCAAGATTTTAGTATTTGGATGACTACTAAAAAGAAAATAGTTGAAACATCGAAAGATTTTATAAAAAATTTTTCATATGAAAAAGTTGTAAAAGAAAAAACTTTAAATCCTTATTTAAATATTAATAATAACGATGCATCAATTTCTCAAATCTATATAGGCTTAAAAAATGGTGAATTTATAACAGGTGGAAGATGGGTTCCTCCTAGTGATTACGACCCTAGAAAAAGAGTTTGGTATAATGATGCTGTTAGTGCTGATGAAACTGTTTTTTCAAGAGTTTATATTGATAGAGAAACAGGTCTTCAATTAGTTACAATAAGTTCGCCATTATACTTAGAAGGCGAATTTGTAGGAGTGATTTCTGCAGATGTTTTTTTAGATGATATTTTAAGTTTTTTAAAAGATAAATTAAAAAATAAAGATAGTTATGCAGTATTGCTAGATCACAATGGCAATATTGTTATTAATACAAGAAATAAAAATTTAAATAATAAAAGTTTATATGAAATAGGTACTGATTTAATGATAAATCATTTTGAAAAAGTAAAACTAAATGAAAAAACTATGAAAATAAAATATAGTTTTGATGACTTAGATGTTTTAGGAATGACTAAAAAAGTACCTGATATAAAATGGTATTTGCTTATTGCTTTAGACCAAGAAAAGATAGATTATAATTTAGATGATTATAAGGTATTTTTTATTACAACATTTGTTTTTATAATGATAATTATTTTTTTGATATTTAGAATTTTAAAATTAGAAAAACACTTAGTAAAAGAAAATACTTTGCTTATTGAGGATAATGAAAAAGACTTTTTGACAAATTTATACAATAAAAGATATTTTACCAAATGGTTGGATAATATATGGGAAGATTGTATTGAGACTTCACAAAGTATTACTATTTTAATGATGGATTTAGATTATTTTAAAAAATATAATGATTATTATGGTCATATAGAAGGAGATAAAGTATTAAAAAAGGTATCTAGTATTATATCTAATACAATACGTGATGATGATATATTAGCAAGATTTGGTGGAGAAGAATTTATTTTAGCGATTAAAGGTATATCATCAAGTCAAGGTAAAAAAATTGCTATTAAAATAAAAGAAAATATTTATGATGAAAAAATTAAACATAAAACTTCTCCTTTAGAATTCTTAACTATTAGTATTGGAGTAGCTACACTAATACCTAGAGAAGATATAACTATTAAAGAGTTAATTAATAATGCTGATGAAGCTTTATATGAAGCAAAAAAAGTAGGTAAAAATTCAGTAGTATGTAAAAAAGGGAGTTAAAATGATTAATGATTTATGGGAAAAATATTTAAAAGAAAATAATCTTGAATTTGATTATAAACCTGAAAGTTGGCACTTTTGCAATACAAAAGAACTTGCAAATAGATTGACTAAGTTAGTTTTAGAAGGTGATAAAAGAGCTACTACTTCTTTGTACTTAGCATTTATTTGTGAGAATGAACCTTTGCCTATAAAAGGAGATTTAAATATAATAACTGATTGGGATGGAAAAGAAAAATGCATCATTCAAACTACTAAAGTTGAAATAAAACCTTTTTATCAAGTAACTAAAGAATTTGCCATTAAAGAAGGCGAAGGAGATAAATCATTAAAATATTGGAAAAAGGTACACAAAGAAGTATTTGAGAAAGAATTAGAAAGTTTAGATAAATCTTTTTCAAAAGATACTTTAGTAGTTTGTGAAGAATTTAAAGTGATATACAAGTAATTAGATTAATATACTTGAAGGTAAAATTAATGGAAGTATCCATACTAGATAAAGAATTGAAAATTCTTTTTTCTCTTTTATCTTATATTTATTAAAGATTATATTTATTATAAGTAGTGGAAACAATAATATTATTGTTTTAAATATAATTAAAGAACCTCCAGCATTAAAAATAGGAATATATATAAATATATTCATTATTAAAATATAAATAGTAAAGATAGTAAATACAAATAAAAAATCGTGTTTTAAAAGGTTTTTGTTAAATAAAGTAATATTTTTAAAAATATATAATAAAATTGTAGAGATAAAAAATACTAAAATGTGTCTTTTATAATTATAATAAAATGGTCCTAGATCTATAAAATTATTAGAAATAGTTTTTTTAAAAGTTAAAAATAATACTAAAAATATATTGATTAGATAAAAAATTCTATAATAATATCTTTCTAAATAAATCTTTTTTAAATAATTAATTTTTAATAATAAATAGAAAATAAATATACCTATTACAAATTTAGTTAACTCATTAAAAAAATTAAATTTATAAACTTTTTTAATTGTATTAATATCTTTATTAACAGAATGAAAAGCAAATTCTATACTTCTTTTTATAATATTAGGGCTCCAAATTTCTGTAAGATGATTTGAATCTTTATCTATATAGAGATAAAGAGCATTTCTTTTATTGAAATCACCTATGATTTTGTTTGCAACTATGTTTTCTTTTTTTATTTTTCTTGCAATTTTAAATATTTTTTCCGGCTTTACAAGTTTATCATTACTACCAGTAGATAAAAATATATTTGTTTTTTGTTTAAAATTATCAGGAGGAAATCTTCCTGCAATTGCAATTAAACCTTTTATTTCATCATTTTTTTGTAAAGAAACTCTATAAGCTATGTTTGCATTAGCTGAGTGTCCACCTATTAATATATTTTTTGAATCAACATTATCTAAAGATTTTATATAATCAATACAATTTATAAAATCTTTTTTAGAGTCATCCCATGTTTTAATTTTTTTGTGACCATAACTTGTATTTCTTAATAAAACAACAAAACCGTTTTTAGCAAAAGATTTTGCAAAGTAATTATATAATGCTTTTTGTGCACCAGAACCTGCTCCAAAAACTATTGCTGGATATTTCCCACGATCTTTTGGAGAATAAATTTTTAAGTTTTGAATTATACCATTATTAATTATTTGTCTGTTTTCAACAGTAAATGATTGGTTAACAAAATATAAATTATAGATAGCAAATAAACAGACAGAAAAAAATATTATAATTAATAAATATTTTGATTTAATTTTCATAGTAGCCTCCTTTATATAATAATTTATGATTTAAAAATTAGATTTAAATTAATATAAAATTAATTTTATATTAGATATTAAAAGTTATATATATACTTGATAAAAAATAATATTGTGATACAATTCATAATATAGTCAGTATAATTTTACAATAGTATAATAAAAGGAGTGAATATGGAAAAAAAGTTTTTAGATTATTTTAAAGATGTTTTTAATTTATCTTTAAAACATAAATTTATTTTTGTACCATCTATATTAATTAATTTTGTACCAATGTTATTTCTTATGGCATATGCCTTATTAATTGCAGGAAGTTTTTCATTAATGAGTGTAAATTCAATAATTTCTTCTTTATTTTCAGGAATAAGTGTCATATTTGGAATAATCATTGCTTTTGGTTTAGCAGTTTTATCTTTAATGTTTAAATCAGGTACACTTTATTTAGAAAAAAAGTTAGTAAAAGGAAACAACGATATTAATTGGAAAAGTTTTTGGATAGGTGCTAAAAAGTATCCTGTGAAATTATTTGTAGGTAATTTAGTAATAGGAGTATTAGTAATACTTGCTTTTTTACCAGTAGGTATATTATTCTTAGTTATTCCGCAAATAGCTTCGGTATTTGTTATAATTGCGGTTTTATTAATGGTTGCTGCTTTTATAGCTATAAGTTTTTGGGAAAAGATTCTAGTATATGATGACTTAGATGTAATGCATTCAATTAAGAAAAGTATAGCTTTTGTTAAATTAAATATATTACCTACAATAGGTCTATTAATTATACAAGCAATTGTAACTTATGATAATGATAAAAAAGATAAATCAGGACATGATGAAAATATGATTGATAAGTTTAAGCCAGATATAGGGAATAATTCAATTGCAAATTATACTTCTGATTTTGTTTTACCTATCGGCTCAATATCTGTAATAAGTATTATAATTATTTTAGTACAAATACTTTTAACAGTATTTATGGAAACAGTTTTCATGAATTATTATCATTTTAATAAAGAATGTGTTGATTCATTTGAACCAAGTAGGAATGATCTGTTTTAAATTAAAGGATGGTCAAAATGAAACCTACAATAGGAATTACAACCAATTTTATAGATTGTCATAAAATTAATAAAACTCGTAAGTGTGGGGTAAATGGACAAGATATGTTAATGTCTACAGTTGATTATTCAAACGCAATAGCTAAAGCAGGTGGTATACCATTATTAATACCTATAAGTAAGATAAATAAATCAGATTTAAAATATTATATAGAAAAATTAGATGGTATTATCTTTTCAGGAGGGCATGATATACATCCAAGATTTTATGATGAAAAAATTCAATTTAAAAATGTCGAGCCTATAATTAAAAGAGATATCTTTGAAATGAAATTGTTAGAGTTAGCTATAAATAAAAATATACCTGTTTTAGGAATATGTAGAGGACTACAGTTAATTAATGTTTATTTAAATGGTTCATTATATCAGGATTTAAAAAAACAGACTGATATTACAATTGATCATAAAGGCTCAATAAAGAAAAAAAATAAAAAAGTTCATACAGTAAAATTAGAAAAACAATTGAAAAATATTTTTAAGAACGATGTAATTAAAGTTAATAGTGTTCATCATCAAGCTATAAAAGACTTAGGTGATAATTTAGAAATATTAGCTAAAGCAGATAAATTAATAGAAAGTATCAAAGTCAAAAATAAACCTATTTTAGCTATACAGTGGCACCCAGAAATGCTTTATGAAACAGATAGGATTCATTTAGAATTATTTAAATACTTAATTAAATTATCATCTTAAAAAAATAAACGTTTTCATTAAAAATAATTTGACATATATATTTTAGTATTATATATTGACCTTACAAGAAACGTTACATGACTGGCGGAAGTGGAATTAACCACATGAAGTGTAACTAAATAAAAGCCGACCGCCTGGGTATTGAAAGATAGTCAGGTGGATAAACTAGATCCTTCTGATTATCAAAAAATAATTAGGAGGTTTTTTTAATGGAAAAAAGTTGGTTTGATTTTAATGGTGAAAAATGGAAAAAAGAAATCAATGTAAGGAATTTTATTATTAATAATTTTAAAAGTTATTTAGGTGATGAAAGATTTTTAAAAGAAAAAACTAAAAAAACAAAAAAATTATGGGAAAAATGTGAAAAATTGTTAAAAGAAGAAAATGAAAAAGGACTTTTAGGTGTTGAACTAAATGCAGTATCAGGTATAGACAATTTTAAACCTGGTTATATTGATAAGAAAAATGAAGTTATTTATGGTCTTCAAACTGACAGACCTTTAAAAAGAATAATTAATCCTTTTGGTGGAATAAGAATGGTAGAGTCTTCACTAAAACAAAATAATATTGAAGTTCCTAAAAAACTTGAAGCTTTTACTAATGAATGGGTAAAAACACATAATCAAGGAGTATTTGATGCTTATACTGAAAAAATGAGGAAAGCTAGAACTTGTGGTTTACTTACAGGGTTACCAGATGCATATGGTAGAGGTAGAATAATAGGTGATTATAGAAGAATAAGTCTTTATGGAATAGATTATTTAATTAAAAGAAAAAAAGAAGATTTGAAAAACATTAATGTTTCTATTGAAAAAAATACAATTCAGTTAAGGGAAAATGTTAGTGATCAGATTAATGCATTAAAAGAAATAAAAAATATGGCAAAAAAGTATAAAATAGATATTTCGAAACCAGCTAAAAATAGTAAAGAAGCAGTTCAGTTTTTATATTTTGGATATTTAGCTAGTGTTAAAGAAAATAATGGTGCTGCTATGTCTTTAGGAAGGGTAAGTACTTTTTTAGATATATATATTCAAAGAGATCTTAATTTAGGTAAAATAGATGAAAAAGAAGCTCAAGAATTAATTGATCAATTTGTTATTAAATTGAGATTTGTTAGACATTTAAGAACTAAAGAGTACAATGAATTGTTTGCTGGTGATCCAACTTGGATTACAGAATCTATTGGTGGTATGAGCTTAAATGGTAAACCTTTAGTTACTAAAACTTCTTTTAGGTTTTTACACACTTTAAACAATTTAGGGCCATCTCCAGAACCAAATATGACTATTTTATGGAGTAAAGATTTACCAGAAAACTTTAAAAAATATTGTACTAAACTCTCAATTGAAACTGGAGCATTACAATATGAAAATGATATGCTAATGAGTAAAAAATATGGTGATGATTATTCAATTGCTTGCTGTGTTTCACCTATGAAAACAGGTAAAGAAATGCAATATTTTGGTGCTAGATGCAATTTAGCAAAAATATTATTGTATTCATTAAATGGTGGCATTGATGAGATAAAAAATATTAAAGTTATAGATGGTGTTGGAAAATACAATAAAGATTATTTAGAATATGAAGAAGTGTTAGAAAGTTTTAAAAAGACACTTTCTAAAGTTGCAAAGTTATATGTTGAAACTATGAACATAATTCATTATATGCATAATAAATATGCATATGAAGCTAGTCAAATGGCACTTCATGATACTTATATAGATAAAAATATGGCATTTGGAGTAGCTGGATTATCTGTTATAGTTGATTCTTTAAGTGCAATTAAATTTTCAGAAGTTAAACCTATATATGAAAATGGTCTGATTTCTGATTATAAAATAAAAGGAGATTATCCTAAATATGGTAATAACGACCAAAGAGTAGATGACATTGCAAAAGAGGTTTTAACTTTGTTTATGAAAGAGTTAAAGAAATATAGGACTTTAGATAATTCTAAACATACTTTATCTGTTTTGACTATTACATCAAATGTAGTTTACGGTGAAAAAACTGGAAATACACCTGATGGAAGAAAAAAAGGAAAAGCTTTTGCCCCAGGAGCCAATCCAATGCATTCAAGAGACCAGTTAGGTGCATTAGCTTCTTTAAAAAGTGTAAGCAAATTGCCTTTTATAGATGTGTGTGAAGATGGAATATCAAATACATTTACTATTATACCTACAGCATTAGGTCAAGATAAAAATAAAAGGGTAGATAATCTAAAAAATATATTAGATGGTTACTTTTTAGATGGTGCACAACACCTAAATGTAAATGTAATAAAAAGAGATAAGTTAATAGATGCGCAAAAATATCCTGAAAAGTATCCTAATTTAACAATTAGAGTATCAGGTTATGCAGTTAAATTTAATAAATTAAATAAAAAACAACAAGATGAAGTAATTTCTAGAACTTTTCATAAAAGAGTTTAATTATGAAGGGGAAAATTCATTCTATTGAAACATTAGGATTAAATGATGGCCCTGGAATAAGAACAGTAATTTTTTTCCAAGGTTGCAAATTAAGATGCAAATATTGTCATAATCCTGATACTTGGAAATTAGAAGAAGGGCAAGTTATGAAAAGTGATGAAATTTTAAAAAAGGTTGTTGAATATAAAAACTATTATAATTTATCAGGTGGTGGTGTTACAATTTCTGGGGGAGAACCACTACTTCAACCAGATTATTTATTAGATTTAGTTAAAAAATTAGATAAAGAAGATATTCATATAACCCTTGATACTTCAGGTATTGGAATTGGCAAGTATAAAGAAATTCTTAAATATATTGATTTAGTATTATTGGATATAAAACATTTTGATCCTAAAATATATAAAGAATTAACTGGTAAATCAGTAAATAAGTTAAATGAATTTATAAAAGAGTTAAATAAAGCAAATTCAAAAGTATGGACAAGGACAGTTATTGTTGATGATTTAAATGATTCATTTTTAGATATGAAAAATTTAATAGATTATATAAAAAAAATAAAAAGATTAGAAAAAATAGATCTATTACCTTTTAAGAAGTTATGTTTAAGTAAATACAAAAATTTGAATTTAGAATTTCCATATAAAGAAAAATGTGAGACTAATAATAAAAAAATTTTATTTTTAAAAAATCAATTAAAAAATATTATTAAAAAAAATAAAGATCTTCACTTTGATATTTTATAAATATTAAGTGAAGATTGATTTTTTAATAA
The DNA here is from genome assembly GCA_051744845.1 of Bacillota bacterium. Classification (GTDB taxonomy): domain Bacteria; phylum Bacillota; class Clostridia; order Peptostreptococcales; family Acidaminobacteraceae; genus JBNJDJ01. The sequence goes on along the minus strand of JBNJDJ010000042.1, from coordinate 5,105 downwards.
ATATATATATGATATAATTGAAATAAAATTCAGGAGGTTTTATGGCTAAGAATAAAAAATTAATTAAAATAATTCATGATAAAGGTATTCACACAAGAGTAGCTGCACAAATAACTCATAAAGCCGGTATTATTAGAGAAAAATATGATGTAGTTTTATATATTAAAAAAGAAAAGTCAAATCACTCGGTTCCTATGGAAAGTATGATAGCTTTGACTTCTTTATCAATAAAAAAACATGAAGTTGTCGAAATTATTTGTGAAAAAAGTAAAAATTCAAACAAAGCTTTGGATGAAATGATTTGTTTTTTAGATGAATACATAAATATTGAATCGACAAATTATAATAATATTGATAAATTAATAGATCAAAATTTAATTACTCATGACTATCTAATTGATAGTATTTTTAATGGAGTAATTTCAGTAAATAAAGATAATGTTATTACAGTTTTTAATAGAGGTGCTGAACGAATTACTTCTATTAAAAGATCTCAAGCTTTAGGTAAAAATGTAGATAATGTCTTAAAAAATTCTAAGTTAAAAGAAGTTTTAAAAACAGGTAAAGTATTAAAAAATACAAAACAAATAATAGATAATACCACAATTGTAACAACAAGATCGCCAATTATAATTGATAATGAGATAGTTGGTGCTGTAGCAGTTTTTGAAGATATAACAGAAGTTGAAAGTTTATCAAAAACTTTAGAATCAACAAGAGAAGTAAAGAAAAAATTAGATTCTATTTTAAAGAATGTTTCAGATGGTATTTGCTTAATAGATGAAAACAAAAATGTAAGCTATGCTAATAGTCAATTTTGGAAAATATTTAATAATAAATCTAAAGAAATAAACTCAATAGATAAAATAATTAAAGATGAAAAATTGCTTAAAACACTAAAAACTAATAAAAATATTCAAAATATTGTTACAAATTTAGATAACGATAAAAAGATTTTGTCTAATATTTCTCCAATAGTTATAAATACTAAATATAAAGGTAATGTATGGACGGTAAGAGAGATAACTAATTTATCAAAAGTATTAGAAGATTTAAACACTGCTCAAAGAAAAATTGAACAATATCAAAGATTTATAATTAGTAAAACTAATGAAGGAATAGATAAAGCATTTGATAAGATTATAGGAAGATCTCGACCTATGAAAAAACTTTTACAAATATCAACGAAAGCTTCAAAAACATCTATGACTGTTTTAATTCAAGGTGAAAGTGGCACTGGTAAAGAATTAGTAGCTAAATCAATTTGGAAAGCTAGTGATAGAAAAAACAATCCATTTATAAGTATTAATTGTGGTGCAATACCAGAAAATTTAATAGAAAGTGAATTATTTGGACATGAAAAAGGTTCTTTTACTAGTGCTGAATATAAAAAGATTGGGAAATTTGAATTAGCAGATAGTGGGACATTATTTTTAGATGAAATTGGGGATCTTTCATTAAATTTACAAGTAAAGTTATTAAGAGTATTGCAAGAAAAAGAGTTTCAAAGAGTTGGAGGGAATGTAAAACATAAATCCAATGTCAGAATTATTGCTGCAACTAATAAAGATTTAAAAAAGCTAGTAGATAAAAATGAATTTAGATTAGATCTATATTATAGATTAAATGTTATTCCAATAGAAGTTCCTGCTTTAAGAGACAGGAAAGAAGATATTCCAAAATTGATTAAATATTTTTTAAATAAAACAAATAAAGAAGAGAAAAATGAAAAAAGAATTTCTAAAGAAGTAATAAATTTACTTATGAATTATAAATGGCCAGGAAATATTAGAGAACTAGAAAATATTGTTAAAAGAATGCATTTGTTAAGTGATGGAAAAAAGATAAAAGTTCAAGATATTCCTAAATTTATTATTAATAGTCCAGAATTAGAAAAGAATTTAGAATCAAATAGTCCTATTATTATTAGTGAAAATAAAATTTATCCTTTAGAATTTTATGAAAAAGTCATAATTGAAAAAGCATTAAATATTCATAAATCATTTAATAAAACAGGAAAAGTATTAGGAATTAGTCATAAAACAGTTGCAAGAAAAGCAAGGAAATATGGAATAGTAGATAAAAAATAGGGAATAATAACCTAAAAAATTCAATAAAGTTCTTCGTTGGTTAAAATGAACAAAAAAAACATTTGAGTATTGTTATTTTTTGGTATAAATTATGCATTATAATATAATAAAGTATAATAGAATATTTTCTAAGGAGGACTATGAAAAAGATTATTAATGATCCGGAACAAGTTGTTGACGAGATGTTAAAAGGTATGGTAAAAGCTCACAGTACTATTGAAAGAGTCGAAGGGACAAATGTCCTAATAAGAAGTAATATTCCTGAAAAAGTAACTTTAGTCAGTGGCGGAGGTAGTGGACATGAGCCTTCACATGGTGGATTTTTAGGTACTGGTATGCTTGATGGAGCTGTAGCAGGTGAAGTATTTACATCCCCAACACCAGATCAAGTTTTTGAGGCTATTAAAGCAGTAGATCAAGGAAAAGGTGTTTTGTTAGTAATCAAAAATTATACTGGTGATGTAATGAATTTTGAAATGGCTAGTGAGTTAGCTGAAGCTGAAGGTATAGAAGTTAAACAAGTTGTTGTTAACGATGATGTTGCAGTTGAAGATAGTACTTATACAACAGGCAGACGTGGTATTGCAGGTACAATTTTCATTCATAAGATTGCAGGTGCAGCTGCAGAAGATAAATTATCTTTAGAAAAAGTTCAAGAAATCGCACAAAAAGTTATTAACAATGTAAGAACTATGGGTATGTCATTAAGTCCTTGTATTGTTCCAGCTGCAGGAGAACCTAGTTTTGAATTAGAAGAAAATGAAATGGAAATTGGTTTAGGAATTCATGGTGAACCAGGAGTTGAAAAGAAAGAAATAAAATCTGCAGATAAAATAGCAAGTGAATTAGTACAAAAGATTTTAGAAGATATAGAATATAAAGAAGGCGATGAAGCTGCTGTTTTAGTTAATGGATTAGGTGGAACTCCTTTAATGGAACTATATATTCTAAATAGAAAAGTGCATGCAATTTTAGAATCAAAAGGAATAAAAGTATATAAAACTTTTGTAGGTAATTTTATGACTTCTTTAGAAATGGCAGGAGCATCTATAAGTTTATTAAAATTAGATGATGAATTAAAAAAATATTTAGATAAAAAGGCAGATACTTTAGCCTTTAAACAATTTTAAAGTCAAAAGGAGTTATTTATGGTAAACTATAATATTATAAAAAAATCTATTTATAAAATGCAAAAAACAATAGAAGATAATAAAAAGTTTTTAACTCAATTAGATAGTAAAATTGGTGATGGTGACCATGGTTTAAATATGAATAAAGGATTTAAAGCTGTAGTAAAAAAAATAGATACTTTAGAAACTGATCAAGTTCAAATACTTTTGAAAAATGTTGCAATGGCGCTTATTTCCAATGTTGGCGGTGCTTCCGGCCCATTATATGGAACAGCATTTTTAAAAGCTTCATCAGCTTGCAAAGGAGATAGTTTAAATGAAGATGATTTAGTCAAAGTTTTTAAAGCAGGTATTGATGGAGTAAAAATGAGAGGTAAAGCTCAAAAAGGTGAAAAAACGATGCTTGATTCTCTAATCCCTGCTTATGAAACATTATCAAAAGAGCTTGATAATGGTAGTGATTTATTAATTTCATTAGAAAAAGCGGTTAAATCTGCAAATGAAGGTGTAGAATATACGAAAACTATTATAGCTACAAAAGGCAGAGCTAGTTATTTAGGAAAAAGAAGTATAGGTCATCAAGACCCAGGAGCTACTTCTAGTTATTTATTACTAAAAGCATTTTATGAAACTCTAAAAGAGGAGGTATAATTAATGGTAGGTATAGTTATTGTATCTCATAGTACAAAAGTTTCTGAAGGTATAGTAGATATTATTAAGCAAATGACTAATGAAGATATACCAATTATTTCAGCTGGTGGTACTACTGATCAAGGAATAGGAACAGATGCTATTAAAATAAAAGAGGCAATTGAAAAAGTCGATAGAGGTAAAGGTGTATTAATTTTTGTTGATTTAGGTAGTGCCGTTTTAAGTTCAGAGACTGCTATGGATTTTACTGATGTGAATAACGTTGAATTAGTAGATGCTCCTATTGTTGAAGGAGCATTAGCAGCTGCAGTGAAAAGTACTATTACTGATTCTATTGAAGAAATCAAAAAATCAGCTTATGAGAGTAAAACAATAAATAAGATTTAATAAGGAGAAAATATGTTACAAAAAAAACTAGTTATTCCTACTGAACATGGTTTGCATGCACGTCCTGCCTCAATATTAGTTAATAAAGCTTCACAATTTGAGTGCGAAATTAAAATAATATTAAATGGTAAAGACGCTAATGCAAAAAGTATTTTAGCTGTAACTTCTCTAGGTGCTATTAAAAATGATGAAATTATAATTGAAACAAGTGGAAGTGATGAAAAAGAAGCTTTAGATGAGATAAGTGAAATGATAATTAATTTAACTTGATTATTAAAAATTATATGTATTAAGATATTAACTGTTAAATCAGGCATAAATCAATTAATTGGTTTATGTCTTTTTTTGAGATAAGGAGGAATATGGAATATATTATAGAAAATAATAATTTGAAAGTTGTAGTTGATGAGAAAGGTGCAGAATTAACTAGTTTATTTGATAAGATAAATAATAAAGAAATTATTTGGCAAAAAAATAAAGAATACTGGAATAGAAGTTCACCGACTTTATTTCCATTTATAGGAGCTATTAAAGATAAAGGGTATATTTTTAATGGTAAAAAATACGAAATGACTAGACATGGTTTTGTAAGAGATGTAAAATTTAAGCTTATTGATAAATCAAAAGATTTTTTATCTTTTCTATATAAGTCTAATGAAAAAACACAAAAAATGTTTCCTTTTAGATTTGAGTTGTATATTAATTATAAGTTAAATAAAAATAATCTTGAAATTGAATATATATTAAAAAACAAAAGCAAAAATAAAATGTATTATAACCTTGGAGGACATACTGCTTATAATTTTAAGATATCCGATGGTGAAAAATATATAGAATTTGAAAAAAA
>JBNJDJ010000041.1:0-17974 GCA_051744845.1 Bacillota bacterium | reverse complement strand
CAAACAATAAGTTTATATTATCTATAAAATTTGTTAATAAAAATAAAGAAGCTAATGAAAATAAATTAACAAAACTAGCAAAAAAACAATTAAATGAGTATTTTACCCATAAAAGAAAAGAATTTAATTTACCTATTAAGTTAGAAGGGACTGATTTTCAAAAAAAAGTTTGGAAAGAGTTAATGAATATTGAGTTTGGTAAAACAAATACTTATAAGGAAATTTCTTTAAAAATAAATAAGCCTAAAGCTTATAGAGCAGTTGGAAATGCTAGCAGCAAAAATGGATTTTTAATAATAATACCTTGTCATAGAGTAATAAGTTCAAATGGTACAATAGGTGGGTATAATGCAGGGATAGAAAAAAAGAGGTGGCTTATAATACATGAAAAAAAATTCAATTAAAAATAAATTAATTATGATAGAGGGTGTTCCAGGTTCAGGTAAAACAACTACAGCTAAAAAAATAAGTAAAAAATTATTATCTGAAAAATATACTTATAGACTTTTCTTAGAAGGAAATTTAAATCATCCTGCTGATTATGAAAAGGTAGCAGTTTTTAATAATAAGTCATATAATAAACTTTTAAATGATTATAAACATTTAAATAAAGAAATAAAAAAATATAGTAAAAAAGAAAATAATAATTATTATGTATCTTATGGAAAATTATTAAATAGTAAGTTTGATTTTGATAAAAATATGAAAAAAATATTATTTTCTAAAGATGTATATAACTTACCTTTAGATAAATTTAAGAAAAATTGTAAATTAAAATGGCAAAAATTTAGTGAGAATCAAAATAACAATTATATTTTTGAATGTTGTTTTTTACAAAATCCGACTACAACAATGCTTGCTTTGCATAATTGCTCAAAAGATCAGATTGAAAAATATATAAAAGAAATAGAAAAAATTATTTTAGATCTAAATCCAATCATTATTTATTTGAATAAGAAAAATATAAATAGATCTTTTGATTTAATTAAAAAACAAAGATCAAATAAATGGTACAATTTTGTTTTAAATTATGTAACAAATCAAGAATATGGAAAACAAAATGATTTAGAAGGATATGAAGGATTATTAAAATTTTATAAGGATTTAAATAAATTTCAATTACAATTATTATCTAAATTATCTATTAAAAATATAATTATTAATGATCCACATAAAGACTGGAAGAAAACTTATAAAATGATTTTAGACAATATTAATTAAAGGAGAATTATGGAATATTTAAAAGAAAAAATTGATGAAGATATTTTTAAATATTGTTTTAATTTTAAAGAAGATATTTCTATAAATATTTTTGTATTAACAGATAAAAATAGAGCTTTATTAATAGATACTGGATATCAAAAAAATGCTAAAATAGTAAAAAATGATTTAATTAGTAAAAATTTTAAAATTGATAAAGTGATTTTATCTCATTATCATCCTGACCATGTTTTAGGGGCAAATGAATTGAATGATATAGAGATAAAATGTAGTGAAGATTATGAAGAGAACTTTAAAAATTGCTCTGAAATTTGGGATAAAGAAAATGAATATAAAAGACCTGATAAGTTAATTAAACATAATGAGAAATATCAATTTGGTAAATTCAATCTAAGATTTATAAAATCTAAAGGCCATAGTGAATGTAGTTTAATAACAATAATAAATGAAAAATATATACACGTAGGAGATCTTTTAATGAACTATAAAAACAAGCCTGCACTACCATATATTTCTAAAGATGGTGATGTTAAAAAACATATTGAAAGTTTAGAAAAAATAATAAATTTAGATATTAATAAATTATTATTGTCGCATGGTAATGAAATTATAGGAAAAAATAATATTAAAAAAAGTATTGATAAAAGAATAAATTATCTTAAAAATATTAATGAAATAAAAGATTTAGAACAAAATAATATTTTAAGTGATTTTGAATTTAAAAAATGGCATAAATTTAATCTTAGAAATATTAGATAGGAAATATTATGAAAAAAATTTTAAAAATATTATTTATCATAGCTGTTTTTGCGATAATTTCAATTATAATAATTAATTATCATGTAAAATCTTCAACTAATAAATATATTTTAGATAAAAATAATTTAAAAAATAATGAAATAGATTGTATATTAATCCTAGGAGCTGGAGTATGGAATGAAAAACCTAGCCCAATGTTAAAAGATCGATTAGATAAAGGAATAAACCTTTATAAAAAAGGGATTAGTAAAAAAATTTTAATGAGTGGAGATCATGGTACAAAAACATATGATGAAGTAAATATAATGAAAAAATATGCTATAGATAAAAATATTCCTGAAAGAGATATTTTTATGGATCACGCTGGATTTAGTACTTATGATAGTATATATAGATTAAAACATATTTTTAAAGTTAAAAGTGTTTTAATAATATCACAAAAATATCATTTATATCGTGCAGTCTATATTGCTAAAAAATTTAATCTTAAAGCCTATGGTAGCTATGCTAGATTAGTAAATTATCCAGGACAAAAAAGTCGAAATTATAGAGAATATCTAGCAAGAGTAAAAGATTTTTTTGTAAGTATATATAAACCTAGAAGCAAATTTTTAGGAAAAGAGATCCCAATTAATAGTAATGGTAATTTAACAAATGATAAAAAACAATAGGAGTTTATATGAAAAAGTATATACCTAATTTATTATCTATTATAAGATTTTTTATTTCATTTATTCTTTTAATAGATAATAAATATTTATTTATGATTATTTATATTTTTATTGGATTATCAGACTTTCTAGATGGTTATATAGCAAGAAAATATAATTTAGAAACTGATTTAGGTGCAAAATTAGATTCAATAGCAGATTTTTTATTTTATATAATTATAACTTATATTTTTATGAAAAAATATTTAACATTAATAACATTTTCTAGTTATATTATGATTTTCATAATAATTAGTATTAGATTAACTAATATTTTTATATCCAAACTAAAATATTCTGAAATAATTTTTTTACATACATATTCTAATAAAATATCTGGTTTATTAATATATTTGTTACCTATAATATTAATGTTTTTTAAAAATAAAGTAGTAATCACTTTAATATTAATTATTTCCTTATTTGCTGCTATTGAAGAGTTAGCAATTTTCTTAAATAGAAAAAATATAAATATGAATATTAAAAGTATTTTAATTAAAGAAGAAATTTAATTTATTTTTTTGCTTTATAAAATAAATATATTATGAAAATCAACCAAAATAAATGAACTAATGTACTTAATATATAATCCGTTAATAATTGACTTTTTAATAATTTTGTTATCCAAAAGCTTGGGAATATATTACCAACAAAAGTTAAATATCTATTATTAAATAAGTCAATAAAGCAAAATACTACAAAAATATTAAGACCTTTAGCATAAGTTAAGCCTTTTACTTTATCGTTAGCTAAGTAAAAAATAGATATACAAAATATAATAGTTTGTATAATACTAAATAATATTAAAAAAGTACCTTTTAAAAAATTAATATTTCCAAATAAATTTATAATTATCAAGGTATAAAAGAATGAAAAAACACTAGGTATCAATAATCGATTAATTAAATAACCTTTTTTACCTAAAGGAGTAATTTGCATTAATTGATATATATTTCCATCTTTGTCATCAATCATCATAAAACCTGTAGCAATTCCTAACATCCCGCTTGTTAAAACTATAAAAGTAGATATAATATAAAATATATAGTTTTTAACTTGGAGAAAATTCTCAAGATAAATTATAGATATTTTACCAAGTGTTAATAATAAAATAGGTGCAAGGTATAACAAAATAATTATTGGTTCTCTTGTTATTTGTTTAAAATCACTTTTAAAAAATTTAAAGTTAATCATCTAAACCTCCTATAAAAACACTTTTTTCAAATATTTTAACTACTTTATTAAAGAGTAAAATATTTATAAGAAAAATATATAATGTTAAAATACTTAACTGAATATTATTAAATGAATTAAAAGATCCATAAATAATTCTAAAACCTGCAACACTTGGAATAAATGAAAAGTATTTTCCATATGTTTTATTTATAATTGAAAAACAGGGTAAAGTAAAAATAAACATCCACGGAAGAACCTTTATAAAATATTCATTTAATGAACTGCATTTAGTAGAAATTACTATTCCTAGATAAGTAAAAAGTATTGAAGTAGAAATTATTCCTAAAACTAAGAATAAATAATTAATACTATTATTATAGTTTGAAAATAAAGCAATTATTACACTAACACATATTGCTAAAAAAGTAAGTGTAATAATTTTAGAATATATATACTCTTTAATTTTTAAAGGTGTTACAAGAATATAATTAATACTTCCTTGTCTTTTTTCTAACATTAAAATTCCACCTATAAAAAATAATCCTACTCCTGCTGGATCAGTAAATATTAAAACTGGAATAAAAATATTTAAAAAATTTGCAGGTATTATTGATAATATTAATAAATATACTATACATAAAGCTAAATATATATAGAAAAAACCTTCTTTAAATTGAAATAAAAAATCTGTTTTTAAAGAATTCTTTAATCTTTTCATAAACTCCTCCCAGTTAGTTTTATAAATACATCTTCTAAAGTAGCTTCTTGACTATGCATTGTTTTAATAGAATGGTTATTAATAATATTTAAAAACTCGTTATTATTTTTTAAATTATCTAAATTAAATGATTTTTCAACTAAATTGTTATTAGAATAATACTCAATATTAACGCTTGATTTTCCATGTTTGATCATTAAATTTTTCGGTGTATCTATAACTTGAATTTCACCATTATCTATTAAAGCAATTTTATCACATAATTGACTCGCTACGGTCATATCATGGGTAGTTAAAAATATAGTCTTATTTTCATTTTTTAATTTCTTTATCATTTCTTTAACAACTCTAGCATTTGCAGGATCAAGACCAGATGTAGGTTCATCTAAAAAAATTAACTTAGGACTGTGCAATAAGGCTCTAATAAAATTTAATCTCATTTTCATACCTTTTGAAAATTCTGCAACTATTTTATCTTTATCTTTAAATAATCCAACTTTTTTAAGTAAGTTATTAATATTTTCATTATCGTTTTGATAATATGATTGAATTAATTCTAAATTTTCCTTAGCAGTAAGTTTAAGATACATATTAGGTGTTTCAAAAGCAACTCCTATTTTTTCAAAATAATCATTTTTAAATTCAGATCTTTCTTTACCAAAAATTTTTATATTACCAGAATAATGTCTTAATAAGCCAATTAATAATTTTTGAGTAGTAGTTTTACCAGCACCACTAGGGCCTAAAAAACCAAAAATTTCACCTTCCTTTATAGAGAAATCAATTGATTTGATAGCTTTTTCTTTAGCATTATTATATTTGAAACTTAAATTATTAACTTTAATCATAAATTACCTCCTTAATAAAAAACAACTGTTATTTTTTAATTTAAAAATAATAGTGATTTTAATCATTTTCATTAAAATCACCTATCATACCCATAGTTCCAATCACGAAAAATAAAAAATGCTCTATTATTAGTTCATGTCTTTTTTCATTATTTTTATTATCTTTTAAGATTTTGACAAAACCATATACAAATTGACTAGCTAATACATTTAAAAACTCACGATTTATTTGATCATTTCCAAATCTTTCAGCATGATCTATTAAATGTAGTTCAAGATTTTCAATTAATTTATTTTTACTATTTTCATATTTAGTTCCTTTACTAGAATCAAGCAAGAGTACAATACCGTTTCCAAATTTAGGAATAATATTTTCCATAAACTTAGAAAGTACATTTCTCCAAGTCTTAGGGTTAGATATATTCCATAAATAATCTGGCTTTTCAATATTTTCATGTTGATTTAGAAGTTTCATAAATTTATTATAATCATCTTTAACTAGTTCAATAAATAAAGCTTCTTTATTTTCAAAGTAATTATAAAAATTACCAATAGTAGTACCAGCATCTTTAACTATTTTTCTTAAAGAAGCACCTTCAAAACCTTTTTTTAAAAAATTTTTTTCACCACTTTTTAACAATGAGTTTTTAACATTGTCTTTTTTGAATTGCATAAAAAATCACCTGTTCTTTATTAAATAATAATACTCAATGTAGAATTTGTCAATGTTTTTTTATAATTTAATAACAGGTTTATAACAAAAGTTTCAAAAATTGTATATTATTAATCTAAAATGATAAAATAGCTAATGGATGTGACTACTTATTTGTATTGATTTAGGGGGGAATATGAAAAAATTATTAAGTCCATCAGAAATTACTGATGCAGTTATATCAGTCGGTGTTAAAAAAACTAATAGAAATAATAAACAAATGTTTTTATTAGGGATTCTAGCAGGAATGTTTATTGCCTTAGGCGCTTATGCTTCTAATATGGTTATTCATAATTTTCAATCTTCTTATGGTATGATGAAGTTTGTACAAGGATCAGTTTTTCCAGTAGGTCTTATTTTAGTATTAGTTGCTGGAGCTGATTTATTTACAGGCAATACTTTAATATTTTTAGGATATTTAGATAAGAAAGTATCTATGAAATCTATGTTAAATAATTGGTTTTGGGTATATATAGGTAATTTAGTCGGTTCTTTATTTTTTTTAGGGTTAATTTATTACTCAGGTTTATTTGATGTATCAAATGGAGTTTTAGGAGCATTACATGTTAAAATAGCAGCATCTAAAACATCACTTTCTTCAATTGAAATATTTACAAGAGGAATATTAGCAAATTTTGTTGTTTGTTTAGCTGTTTGGATGGCAATTGGTTGCAAAACAATGGTTGGAAAAGTTTTAGCTAGTTGGTTTCCAATAATGGCTTTTGTAGCTGGAGGTTTTGAACATAGTATAGCAAATATGTATTATATTCCAGCAGGTTTAATAGCAAAATTAAAATATAGTAAAATTTTAAATATTAGTAGTACTAAATTATTAAACTTAAATATACCTTTAGCTTTAAATAATATTTTTATCGCTACTATTGGTAATATTGTAGGTGGTGGTGTATTAATAGGTCTTATTTATTACACAATATATAAAAAAGATTAAAATTAAGATATTTATCCTTTAAAGGGAAATTTATCTAATAAAAAGAAGGTGTTATTATCATAATCGATAAGGCCTTCTTTTTTTAATTTTATCAAAGTCCTTGATAATGAAGGTCTCTTTACATTAAGTTTTTCGGCTAAATCTTTTTTAGTTGTTAAAATAGGTAAAGTTTTTCTATTTTCATTTAGATATCGTTGTTTTAAATAAAAAACAATCTGTTCTCTAAGATTTTCTAAGCTAAGTAATCTAATTTTTTGAGTTAAAATATAGTTTTTTTCACCAATAGAAGTTAATAACCTTTTTAAAAAATCTTGGTCTTTATTACATAATTCTAAAATTAACTCTTTGTTAATATGAATCATTCTTGTTATATTTTTTGCTATAATTGTCATTGGATATTTATTATGATTAGAAAAAAGTAAATTGGCAGAAATATCACTCCCTTGATTAAATGTGTTCATAATCAAAGTATTACCAGATAAATCAAATCTTCTTATAATTACTTCTCCAGATAGGATAATATCAAAAGTATTACATATATCATTTTGAAAATAAATTATATTTTCCTTATTATATGTTTTTAATAAAAATTTGTTTTCATTTTTTTGAAATATATCCACTAATTTATCTAATGAATAATTCTTAAATAAAATATTTTTTTTTAAGTTAATTATATCTTTTTTATTCATATACAATCCTTTCATACAAGAGTAACATATGTTACGTTTTTTAATTTACTATTATTATATATTATTATTAAGAAAAAAGAAAGTGAGGAATTATGAAAAAAATTATATTTTTAATATTTATTAGTCTATTAGTAGGATGTCAAAATGAAAACTTAGAACAAAATTTAAAGAAAGACATTCAAAATGTTGAAGTAATTGAAGTAAAAGAAGAAAAAAATCCTGTGGTATTAAATTATTTAGGAAATATTGAAATAGTTGATAGTCAGAATTTTTCTTTTAATACTGGAGGAGAAATAAGTAATATATTTGTAAATGAAGGTGATTTTATTAAAAAAGGTCAAAAAATAATAGCATTAGATAATACTATCTTGAAAAAAGATAAAGAAATAATTGAATCTAATTATAAAAATGCTTTGTCTAGCATTGAAGAGGCTAAAAACAATTATAACTTCAAGTTAGAAAATTTTAATAAAAAAGAAAAACTTTATAATCAAGGTGCAATATCACAAATAGAATATGAAACTTTAAAATTGGATCTAGAAAAAACTAAATCTCAATTAGAAAAAACAAAAGAAAATTTAAAAAATATTAAAAAACAAAAAGAAAAAATAATACAGAAGTTACATAATTTAACTTTAAGATCTGAAATATCTGGAATAGTTACTTATATTGATATTTCAAAAGGTGAAAATGTAGTACCAAATAAACCTTTGATAAAAATAAGTAATTCTAAAAAAGAAATAAAAACTGGTATAATTAGACAAGATTTAAAACACATAAAGATAAATGATAATGTCAATATTCATTACGATGAAATGATTTTAAAAGGAAAAGTAAAACATATAAGTAAGATTATGAATAGAAATACTAATAGATTCCCAGTTAAGATTGAAATAATTGATAATACTAAAAATTTAATAGATCAAAGTATTGTAGATTTAGAATTTATTATAGATTATGAAAAAGAAATATGGTTACCAATAGATACAGTTATTGGAGAATTAGAAGATTATGTATTTATATATAAAGATGGTAAAGTTATAAAGAAAAAAATAGAAATTTTAGAAACTACAGGTTTTAAAATCAAAGTAAAAGGAATAAAACCATCAACAAAAGTTATAACAAAAGGAAAAAATTATTTAAATGATGGTGATTTAGTTAAGATTAAAGGAAGTGACTAAAATGAAAAAAAACTTAACCTATTTATCACTTGAATATAGAAAATTTTCATTATTTTTAGTTTTTATTATTTTAATTCTTGGAGTATATAATTATATTATAATGCCTAGACAAGAGGTAGCAGATGTTAGTCCGCCATTAGCTCAAATTGTAATTTTTTATCCAGGCGGAAGTCCAGAAGATATTGAAAATTTAATAACCGAACCAATTGAAAAAGAAGTATCAAAAATTAAAGGTTTTGATGAAAGCAGTTCTGTTTCAAAAAAAGGTGTATCAATTGTTAAAGTCTTTTTAGATGATTCTGCTATTCCTGAAAACTCTTGGATCGAACTAAATGAAAAAATAGATGATATCGAATCTAGTATGCCTGAAGGAACAATGCCAATAAAAATTAATACAGATTTAGCAAAAACAGCTGGTATGATTTTTAGTATTTCAGGAAAAAATTACGACTATCAGACATTAGGTAAGTATTCAGATTATATTCAAAATAAACTAATTAATGTAGACGGTGTAGAATCTTTTGATGTATTAGGAGATATTTCAAAACAAGTTGAAATTATTATTGATTATAAAAAGTTAAATCAAACTAATTTATCAATTGAAGATATTTCTAAAATAATTAAGTCAGAAAATATAAAAATACCATCAGGAGATTTAGAACAAGGAATAGAAAGTATAAAAGTAAATACAAAAGATACTTTTAAAAATTTAAATGAAGTAGGTAATATTATAATTAAATCTTCACCTAGTGGACAGATTACCAAATTAAAAGATATAGCTGAAATAAAATATTCTTACAATGAAGATGATACTCATTATAGTTATAATGGTAAAAAAACAATTTTATTAACAGGGTATTTTAAATCAAATAATAATAACGTATCTGTTGGTAAAAATGTTGAAAAAAAATTAGATAAAATTATAAATGATCTTCCTAAAGATTTACAAATAAACAAAGTCTCTTTTCAACCAGATACAATAAGTGATTCAGTAAATAAATTTATTAAAAATTTATTGCAGGCTGTTTTTTTCGTAATATTAGTAGTGTTTCTTGGAATGGGCTTTACAAATGCAATTATAGTTTCAATTACAATACCATTTGCAATTGCTACAGCATTTATTTCAATGAATTATTTAGGAATTAAGTTAGAACAAATGTCTATAACTGCATTAATTATTTCTTTAGGAATGTTAGTAGATAATTCAATTGTTGTTATTGATTCAATTCAATATTATATAGACAAAGGATTAAATAAATTTGAAGCTAGTATAAAAGGAGCAAATGATGTTTCTTTTGCAATGTTTACATCTTCATTAACTACAATTATAGCTTTTTCACCATTATTATTTATTAAATCAGCTATTGGTGATTATTTATTTGGAATACCTTCAGTTGTTATTATTACTTTAATTGCTTCATATTTATGTGCTCAATTGATAACACCAATTATTGCTTATATTTTTTTAAATTCATCTAAAACAAAGGAA
This sequence comes from Bacillota bacterium, assembly GCA_051744845.1. Classification (GTDB taxonomy): domain Bacteria; phylum Bacillota; class Clostridia; order Peptostreptococcales; family Acidaminobacteraceae; genus JBNJDJ01. The sequence goes on along the minus strand of JBNJDJ010000041.1, from coordinate 7,522 downwards.
TTAAAAATATATAAATTAAAAAAATACTTTAAAGGTGGTTTCAATTGGAGTATTAGAAATAAAAGAATAATTGTCACAATATTAATTATCAGTATTATTTCAACTGGTTTAATTTTTAAAAACATACAAAAAAGTATGTTTCCTAAAGCAAATAAACCAATGTTTTATATAAATATTACCTCTGAAAAAAAAGGAAATATGGAAGTAACTGAAAGTATAGTAAAAGATATTGAAAAAATATTAGTAAATGACTATAAAATTAATGAAGTTACAAGTTCTTATGGAAATGGATTGCCTAAATTTTATATGACAGTTTTACCTGTTACCCCATCTAAGGAAACAGCACAAATTTTAGCTAAAGTAGATATAAATAAATTGAAAAATTTTAAAACATTAACAGATTTAACAACTTCAATTCAAAAAAAAATAAATAAAGAAATTATTAATAGTCAAATTGATGTAAAAATGTTAGATATGGGAACTACTAGTTCAAAGCCTATAAATTTTAAAGTTATTGGAAGTGATCTAGAAGGCTTAAAGAAAATCGCTGATAATTTAACTGAAAAGTTAACTAATATTAATGGAACTATTAGAACAAAAAATTCTTTTTCAAATAAAATTTATGAACTACAAGTAAATATTGATAAATCTAAAGCAAGAATTTATCAAATTAGTTCTATGGATATTAATAAAGCTGTTAGCTTTTCTTTAAAAGGGATTAAAAGTACAAGTATTGAAGATGGAAAAGATATTTATAATATATTAGTTAAATCAAATGTTAATTCAAAAAAAGATTTAGAAAATATTATGATTAAGTCTTCAATAAATGGTAAAAAAGTTTTATTGAAATCTATAGCAGACATAAAATTGATTAAAGTATATCCACAAATAGAGCATTTTAATGGCACAAGAGTTGTCGAGATTGAATCTGATATTATTAATGGTTTTAATCCTAAAGATATAGAAGAAGAAATTAAAGAAGTTATTAAAATAAATAATTATAATAGCTATGAATTTAATTTTGAAGGAGAGATGTCTAGAGTTAAAGAAAGTTTCTTGGATTTATTTAAATATGCATTGATAGCTTTATTATTTATTTTTGCTTTATTAATTTTACAATTCAATTCATATTTACAACCTATAATAATATTTATTTCTGTAGTTTTATCTTTTGTAGGTGCATTAGCAGGACTTTATTTTTCAGGACAGCCATTATCTTTTACAGCACTTCTAGGATTAGTTAGTCTAATGGGAATAGTTGTTAATAATGCAATAGTATTAATAGATTACATGAATAGAAATATTGAATCAGTGGATTCAATAAAAAAAGTTTGTCAAATGGCAATTGAAAGAAGATTTAGACCTATAATCTTAAGTACTACAACTACTATAGTTGGATTGACTCCACTATTAATAACAAGTAGTGAAATGTTTAGACCAATGGCTACTGTAATTATTTCAGGACTATTTTTATCAACTAGCTTAACTTTGATAATAATACCAATGATTTATTATAATATGGAAAAATATATAAAACCATCGAATTAAGTCGATGGTTATTTTTTTAAAAAATTTTTAGCTTCTTCAAATCTTTTATCTAATGCCTCATTATTTACAGAATACATAAGTTTATTATAACTTCCTTTTTTTACTGTAATAATATCTTCATTAATTAACATAGAAATATGATAAGAAATAGTTGCAGCAGTTAAATCAAGTTTTTTAGCTAAATCACTATTGCATAAACTCTCCTTATTCAAAGCTTTAATTATTTTTATTCTTTTATTATCACTTATAGCTTTAATAAATTCAAGGTATTCATAATTTTTCATTTTATTGATATTAATTTTAGACATATCATGACTATATATTAATAATCCAATGTCTTTATCATAAACAAGTCCAGTAGAAGCGATGATATTTATATATATTTTTTTTAATTTATTATAATTTAAATCATCTATAAAATGTAATCTGTTTTTAAAAAAATCACTTTTAAGTTTTTCATATTCACCTTTGTGTTGATTTAAAATACCTAAGATGTATTTCTTATTAGGAATATAAATATTTTCTTTAAATTTATCAAAAGATAAAAATAATATATTTTTTAATCTATATAAAGTTTCCTCAGGTTGATTTATATATTCATAAATAATTTCAGCTTGAATTTCATAATTATCAATTGTGTCAATTGATAATAAAAAAGGAGCATTAATTAGATCGTTTTTAGAAATATCATTATTTTCAATTTTCAAAGTTTTTATAATAAGTTCTCTATATTTTTCACTTGAAAGATTATCTAATATTTTTTGCAATTCATTAATAGTTTCAATATCATATTTATTTATTAATTTGACTAAAATTACGTAATTAATAAAATTACCAAATAATAATTTTAAATCGTTTATTTGATAATATGAAAAATCACTATCAAAAATTTCAAAAGAATTTTTTAAAAGGTTATTTAACTCAAAATCGTATTGTTTAAGAATTTGGTCTATAAAATTTTTATTAATATATAAAGACAAGCTCATTAAATAATCAATTAAAATATTATGTTTAATTTTCATAAAGTCTCCTTAAATATTTTTAGTTTTTAAATTAAATTTATTATTTATATAAATATTATAATATATAGAGAGAGAATAAACAAATAATGAAATACTAATTGAAATAGCTATATAATAACTAGGAAAATAATCTAGAGCAATACCAAATATAATTGTTCCAAAAGGCATAGCAAATTGAGTTAATGAAGATATAAATCCTGATATTTTGCCAATATACTTTTCATCTACAGTATTTTGTAAATAAGATCTAGAAGGAATATCTAAGCTAGCTATTAAAATTCCTACAGAAAAAACAATTATTGAAAAATAAAAAATATTAATAAAGCTTTTATCAAATAAAAAGTTAGTAGGAATTGCCATAAACATAAAGCAAATAGTTAAAAGTGGTATATTTATAGATATTATTTTTTTAAGATCAATTTTAGTATTTAATTTATTTAAAATTATACTTGAAATAAACATACCAAAAAATAAAAATGATTGCACTGTTCCGAAGATTTTAGATGAAAGTCCTAATTCATTAATAAAAATTACAGAAAAAAGAATATTAAAACCACTCATAAAAAAGTTAATAAGTGTAAATAATTTGATTAAAGTAAAGATATCTCTTCTTTTAGAAATAAAAATAATTGAATCTTTAAAAGTTTCTATAAAACCTATTGAATCATTTTTCACTTTGATTATTCTATATTTAAGAAAAATTTCACTAAAAGCAGACAATAAAAATGATATTCCATTGACAAGCATAAATACTTTTAAATCGATAAATTGAAATAATAATCCTCCTAAAATAGGAGCTAAAATAGAAGCTATAGATTTAACTATTGTTCTATATGAATTTATTTTTACTAATAAATCTTTACTAACAATAAATGGGGTACTTGATTCCATACTTACAGTAAAAAAGGTATTAAAAATTGATAATATTAAAATAGAAAAATATAAAAAGAGTCTTTTATTACTCAAATTAGGAAAAATATAGAAACAAAGTATCATAAATAAGCCACTCAAAATATCAAAACTAATTAAAATTTTCTTTTTATTAAACTTATCAGCTAACCAACCGGCGATAGGTGAAAAAATAATAGCAGGTAAACTACCTACTAAAATTGAAATAGCAAAATTTAAGCTTGAACCAGTATTTTTTAAAATAATAAAACCAATTAAAAAATAATATATTTTTGTTCCAATCATTGATGTAAAAAGTCCACATATAGATAAATAAATATTTTTCAAAGATGCTTTTTTCGACAAATTATTATTAATCATGATACTCTCCTTTAAATAGTTAGATAATTTTCTAATTGAATACTATCATAGAATTCTAATTAAGTCAATATAGTTAGACGATATTCTAAACATTATGATTTTGAATTTCTTATATCTAATTATTATATTTTTTGATATACTGATAATAATAAAAGCATAAAAAATTATTGAGGTGGTTTATGAAATTAAATTCTATTCAAGAAGAAATAATATATTCTGAACCTAGTGGACATAGTTTAGTTAAAGGAGTTGCAGGTAGTGGAAAAACTACAATTGGTTTAGGAAGAGTTAAATATTTAAAAAATAATTATTTAAATAAAAATGATAGAATTTTATTTGTTACATATAGTAATTCATTAATTAATTATTCTAAAGATATATATAAAGATTTTGATATAAAAAGCTTCTCATTATTTTCATTAAACAATAAAAAAAATAATGTTTATATGAAAACTATTAAAAAAATTATTTATGAGTTATATAAAAAATATTCTAATGAAAAATTAAATCTAATTACAAGTAAAAGTGAAATTGATAAATATTTAAGTGAGGCTCTTTCTCTTATAAAAAATAAATATAATACTGATATCTTAAATTATAAAAATAAAAAGTTTTTAATTGAAGAATTTGATTGGATAAAAGGAACTGGCTGTCTATACTTAGATGAGTATCTAAACATTGATAGATTAGGTAGAGGCTTATCTGCAAAGGAGGGTCCTGTACGTTTAAAAAAAGCTTCAAAAGAAAGATACGCTATTCATGATGCTTTAATGAAATTTGAAAAGTTAATTAAAAATGATAAAAAAATTACATTCTCTACTATGACAATGGAAGTTAAGGAAATACTTGTAAAAGAAAATATTGAAAAGTATCAACATATTATTATAGATGAAAGTCAAGATTTATCAAAAGTACAATTAGAAATATTATCTTTATTATACGATAATTTCAAAAAATATTCTACTATTATGTTTTTAGCCGATACAGCACAAAGTATAAATGTTAAAAGTTGGATTTCACCATCAGGAAGGTCTTTTAAAAATATTGGTTTCGATATGAAAGGTAGATCCATAGTCTTATCTAGAAATTATAGAACTACAAAGAAAATTGCTAAAGCTGCTTATAGTTTAATAAAAAATGATAAAAATATTTTGAATAATGAAAATTATGTTAAACCTAAAGAAGTAAAAAAAGAAGGTGGTAAACCAAAATATTTTGAATGTATAAATTTGGAAAATCAATATAAAAAAACAAAAGAATTAATTGAAAAAAATTTAGATAAAGGTATAACTCCATCAGATATTGCTATTGTTTCTAAAAATCCAAAAAATTTACAAGATTTTTCAAAATATTTAAAATCTAATTCTTTAACATCTAAAATAGTAAAAAATAATCATAAGTCAATCAATAAAAATAAAATAAATCTTATAACTATGCACGATATAAAAGGATTAGAATATCCTATTGTGATTGTAATCAACTTAGATGATAATATAATCCCTAATTTAGATATAAATGATAATGAAGTTTCAATTCAAAGAAAATTATTATATGTCTCGATGACAAGAGCAAAAGATAAATTATATTTATTAAGCTCTAATACAAAATCGAGATTTATAGATGAAATAGATTCAAAATTATTAAATAAAGTTTTTAATGAAAATTCAAGTGAATTAAAAAATTATAAATTAATTGATTTAATTAATAAAAAAGAATATAAAATTAAACATAGAGTAAACAATCCTGAAAATCTTATAATTAATAGAAAAAAGCAAACTTTTAAAACAAAAAAATTTAAAAATATTGATTCATATGGAAAAATTGCTGCTGGAAATTTAGAATATACATTTAAAGAAAAAGAAGGCCAAATATATATTCCTGATGATTTTTTAAATAAATCTAATGAATATTTTTTACTAAAAGTCAAAGGTAATAGTATGATAGAGATAAATATTGAACCTGACGATTTTGTATTAGTAAAAAGACAAAATTATGCTAATAATAGAGATATAATTGTTGCTATTGTAAATGATAATTCTACATTAAAAAGATATTTTCCAATGGAAGATAAGGTACTATTAATACCAGAAAACAATAATTATAAACCTATAAGTATCAAGTCTAATCAATTATATATAAATGGAGTAGTAATAGGGGTAATCAAAAACATTTAATTAAGGGGGGATTATGTCAAAAGAATTAGTACATGTTTTAAGAAATAATGTAGTTGAGAGCATTCACCGAGGAGATATAGTAGCCATTGATTATAATGATAAAGTTATATTTGAAATAGGAGATAAAGAAAAAAGAACTTTTTGGCGTTCAGCTGCAAAACCATTTCAAGTTTTACCATTAATAAAAAATAATGGTATTGATAAATTTAATTTAAAACTAAAAGAAATTGCTCTAATGACTGCATCTCATGGTGGAGAAAAAAAACATGTTAAAGTAGTAAAATCTATTTTAGGAAAAATTAATAAAGATTTAGATGATTTAGACTGTGGTATCTCTAAGCCAATGCATAAAAAAAGTTATAAATATATGTTAAAAAATGATATACCTTTAACTACAGCTAATAATCCTTGTTCTGGTAAACATCTAAATATGTTAGCTTATGGATTAATAAAAGGTTATGACTTAAAAAATTATATTAATAAAGAACATATAATTCAGAGAGATATGTTAGATATAATATCAAAAATAAGTGAGATAGATAAAGATAATATTGATGTAGCAGTCGATGGATGTGGAGTATCAGTGTTTGGATTACCAATTATAAATATGGCTAAAGCATATTGTAACTTAGTAAGTTCTGAAAAAGATGAAATGAAAACAGTTGTTAAAGCAATGACTAATTATCCTTTTTATGTAGCAGGAACTAAACGGTTAGATACTATTTTAATGCAGGAAACTAATGGTAAAATACTTGCTAAATTAGGAGCTGAGTCAGTTTATTGTATTGGAGTTGTTGATAAAAAAGTGGGTATTGCGTTAAAAATTGAAGACGGTAGCTATAGACCATTAAATGCTTTAGTTCCAAATATATTATTTAAATATGGATATATTAATAAAAAAGAATATGAAAATATTCAAAAAAGAATTGATTTGAATATTAGAAATCATAGAGGGGAAATTGTTGGCAAAATTAAATCTTTAATATAATTTTTTAGTCAATTAAATCTTGAACTATTGAAAAATATTATACAAAATAAATAACTTAATATAATAATTTTAGATATAGATCTATTAAGTGAAGGTTTCATTAATTAACTCTATTTTATGTAGTAACTAGGAATTAATTAAAAGAAAAATTCCTGATATAAAATTGATATTTAAAGGAGATAGTGGTTTTGATAAATCTTAACTTTATAGACTTTTTGTTAAAGAATATATAGTTTATTATGGTATTAGATTAAAATTTAATAATAGCTTCATGATTAAACTTCAGTTGAAATCAAGATAAGAATATTTAAAATTTATAAAAGATAGAATAACTTAATTTAAAATTAATAAAAATCAGATAACGTTTTCCACTTTACAAAATTCTAAATAAGATGTATTATCTAATAGAATTAGATGAATAAATCATTATTAATTCTCCCCCTTAAGAAATCCTTAGGATTTCTTATTTTTTTTTGTAAAAAAGCTCAACCTATGATATAGTTAGTTTTATGTGAATAATA
>JBNJDJ010000040.1:0-18239 GCA_051744845.1 Bacillota bacterium | reverse complement strand
TGATAAATCTAATAAATAATTAATCTCATCTGGTGTAAAATCCTTTAATGTTACAAAATTTCTTCCTCTTAAATTTACTGCCATTTTCTATTCCTCCTTTATAATATACTCATATAAAGAAATTATACAATAAATGTATATCTCTATCAATAAATATATTTTGTTTGTATTTTAAAAAAAATAAATACCTCATAAAGAGGTATTTTTACTATAATACATCGATCTTTTCTTCTAATTGTTTTTCATCTGGAATATCTGATACAATAAATTCTACATCTTTAGTTAATACATCCGAATAGCTGAAAGATACTGTACGAGTATTATTAAACCCTTCAGTAATTTCAACAGTAAAAATATTTCTAAAAGTATTTTTAACAGTCCCGTTTCTTTCTTTCATGCGTCTCTTTCCACGATCAGTAACAAGAGATACCTCGTTACCAATATTTTGATTAATATATTCTTTAATTTCTTCTAGAGACTCCATATTATTCACTCATATCACTCTCCCTAAACGTATATTTTATTATAACATAAAGGCGAATATTTTTCAAGTTTTAAACCTTTTAATTTTATATCATTTTAGAAAGAGTGTCAATAGATTTATAATAATAATTTTCACCTTTATAGAATGGGGAAGCTTCTATTATAATTGGTTTATTAGTACCAATCATACTTTCATAAATTTCTTTAGTATCAAAAGCCCAATTATTATTCTTTTTTTGACTTATATTTGGAATAATATGATGATATTTTTGATAAAACTCATTATTACCATAAATGTCTTTACCTTTTGTTGTCCAAAAATGAAAAGCTTCAGAATTTTCTTTAAGCTTATTAAAAGCTTTATTAAAATCAAAATCATTTAATATTGATGAAAAATATAAATGCCCTGTATCTAGTAAAATACCTAAATTAGAAAACTTTTTTATTTTTTCAATCCATATATTATAATCAGCAAATAAAATATTTGAGCCAAAGTATTCTAATAATATCTTTTGATTATATTTTTTAGCTAATTTATTAACTTTATTTAATGAATTGTTTAATATTTTTTCAAAATTTTCAATATTTTTATCTTTATGATTTATTCCTGGAAAATGAAGTACTAAAAAACTTATATTGAAATTTTTTAATCTTTTTAAATTTTTTTCTAATAATTTAAAAGAGATTTCTCTTTTATCCTTATCAGAATGAATAAAAAAAGCTGATAAATAATCATAAGGATACCAATCAAATAAATAAATCGGTAAATGAACACTTAAGTTAACATTTCTTTTTTGTGCATCATTAATCAAATTAAGAGACCTATTTAATCTATCTTTATACGAACCCTTTCTCCCTAAACAAACTTCCAAATGTTCAAACTTATATTTTTTTAATAAAGAAAAATCAAAATTTAAACTATTAATACCAAGTGTCATTTTTCACCTCAACATATATATATTTAAAATAATAATCATAATAAAAAAAATGATAAAAAACATCCCTAAATTTATTTTTTTATCAATAATATTTTCCACACCATAAAAAAAAGAATAAATAGCTATTACAAAAGAGCCATAAAAACTAATAAATCTATTAGTAAAATTAAAATTTTCTTTGAAAAAAAACATGAAAACTAATGAAATTAAAAAAAATATTGAAATAATTAGCCTAATAATTACTATTTTCTTTTTCATAATATCTCCTATTTATATACTTATTTTAAGTATATAATATTTTTAACATAAATCAATAATTATTTTTTTAAAAAAAATCGCCAAATAAATGGCGATAAATATTTAATAATTTAAAATTTTATTTAAAATTACTCCTGCAATAGCAGCAAATGATAATCCATTTATAGCTACTGTTTCAGTTATTGGAATACCTAATGTAATTCCAAAATAACTTTCTATATAACTCCCACCAAAACCTAAAATTAAAATAGTCCCCATAACTACTATATTTTTCCAATTAAATTTAACATCATTATTTTGTATAGTTTGAACTCCTACTATAGCAATCATAGAAAAAAGCATTAGCGAAATTCCGCCCATAACTGACGTAGGAATAGTTTTTAGAACTGATCCAACCTTAGATACTAACGCTAAAATAATAGCGAATATAGCAGCAATTCTAATAATAGCTGGATTATAATTTTTAGTTACTGCTAAAACTCCTGTATTTTCTCCATAAGTTGTATTTGCTGGTCCTCCAATAAAACCTGCAAAAATTGTAGCTAATCCATCACCTAATAAAGTTTTGTTTAATCCTGGATCTTTGATAAAGTTTTTACCAACTACTGTTTGATTAGTAGTAATATCACCAATATGTTCCATAAATACTGCAAGTACAATAGGTGCTATAATTAAAATTGCTTGAGCAGAGAATTTAGGTAATGTAAAGTTCGGAACTGCTATCCAACTAGCATTTGTAACTATAGAAGTATCTACAATACCTAATGATAAAGATGCAAAATATCCTGCTAAAACTCCACCTAAAATTGTAAGTTGTTTAGAAAAACCTTTAGCGAAAAATTTAATTAAAAGAGCTGATCCTAAAGTAATACCTGCTAATAAAAAGTTGTTTGAAGCCATATTAAAAGCAACTGGTATTAAGTTTAAACCAATTACAACAATCATTGGACCAACAACATGAGCAGGTAAAATTTTATTTATTTTTTCTATACCCACTTTTTTAACAATAAATGAAACTGCTACATAAATTAAACCTGCAACAATTATACCACCTTGAGCATAAGCTAAATCTCCATTATACATCTCTTTTACTGCAATAATTAATGGAATAAATGCAAAAGATGAACCTAAAAATACTGGAACTTTTTTATCTGTAACTTGATGAAATATCAATGTTCCTACACCTGCTGCAAATAATGCAACTGATGGATCAAATCCTGTTAACATAGGTACTAAAACTGTTGCACCGAACATTGCTATTAGATGCTGTAAACCTAATATTATACTTTTCAAATTAAATAAATGCGAAACTACACTTTCTTTTTCAACCTTCTTACTTACTGAATTAACATTTGTTGTCATTTTTCCTCCTTTTTGATCTCACAGAACCAATTTAAAGCATAAAAAAAATTTCTTTAGACATAAGAAATTCAAAAACTTACCCCTTATAAGTATCTCGTACTTATTTAAAAGAAATTTTCAATTTTTTATATTGTAACACTCCAAAGAATAAAAATCAATTTTTTTCTAAAAAAAAAGACACATATTAAATATGCGCCTTTAAAATTTATATATCATATTTTGATAAATCTTCATTTAATTTATTAATTTTTTCTTCTAATTCATCTGCTAAACTAGATACATTTTCAACAGAATCTAATTGTTGGTCCATTGAAGCATTTACCTCTTCTGATGCAGCAGCAGTCTCTTCAGTAACAGCAACAATATTTTCAATCTTTTGTTGAGCATTATTTTTATCTTTTTCAATATTTTCTATTTTATCAGTAGAACCTTCTATCATGCCTACTAAAATATCAAGTGACTCTTTAATATCTTCAAATGATTTACTTACATTTTTAGAAGCATCTATTTGTTCATTAGTTATATTTTCAACTGAATTCATAGAATCAACAACATTTTCTGATGTTTCTTTTACTTCTTCTATTACTTCGCTAATTTTATTAGTTGAATTAGCAGTCTCTTCAGCTAGATTTCTAATCTCATCTGCTACTACTGCAAATCCTTTACCTGCTTCTCCTGCTCTAGCAGCTTCAATCGAAGCATTTAATGCAAGTAAGTTAGTCTGTTCTGCAATTTCAGCAATTGTATCAGTTATAGATGTAATAGATGAAATAACTTTAGACAATTCATTAGTTTCTTTTGATGTCATTGCAATTATTTCACTCGATTCATTAGTCTTTTCATTTAACTGTTCAATAGCTTGACTACCTTTTTGAGAATTATCTGCTAGTTCATTTGTTTCATCAACTTGGTCTTCATTAAAATCACTCAATTCATTTATTTTTATAGATAACTTATTCATTAATTTAGAACTTTCTTCTGAATCAACAGCTTGTTCAGTAGCACCTTGAGCAATATCTTCTATAGCAGATGTAACTCCCTTAGATATATCTTTTAATTCATCTCCACTATCAGATAAATCTCCTGAAGCCTGACTAATTGATTGTGTTATTTCTTTTATTTCTTTAAATATATTATTTAAACTACTTCTTAAAACTTCTAATTTAGTAGTAGCTTCATCAATTTCTGTAGATGAAGATTTAATATTTATTTCTTTATCAAATTTTCCTGATGATAATATTTCTATTTCATCAACCATTTTTAAAATAGGACTAGTTATTTTTTTAGTAAAGAAAATTGAAATAATTAAAAATAAAATTAAAATTCCAATAGCTACACCAACCAATTTCATGATTGTATTATTAACAATAGAATCACTTTCTTTATTTACTGAAGTTTTTAACTGAGTAAAACTATCTTCTGTCTTTTGTGTTAATGCATTAATTTCTTCTAATTGATAAACTCCAAAAATTACAAGCCCATTACTTGGAACCTTACTAGCAATTGCAACTTTACCCGGTTCATAATCTTTGATAATTGTTGCTGAAGTTTTATCACTTTTTACATAAGATAAAATTTTATCATTTTGTATTTCTTTACCAATAAATTTATAATTGTCTGAGTCCGTTACATCTGAATCCTCAGGATGATTTAAAACTACTCCATTAGAATCCATTGATATTACATAACCTGTTTCTCCTAATTTATAACTTTCGATAAGCTCTTTTAAAGTCCCCATCGAAACGTCTAGACCCATAGCACCAATAATTTCTCCTTCATTATCTGTTACTGTATGAGAAGCAGTAATTACTAATTCTCCAGTATTAAAATCAATATATGGATCAGACCAAGCAGTCTCTCCTTTATTTTCAACTGCATCTTTATACCAAGGTCTTTCAGTAGGATCATAATCTGTAGTATCCCAACCAGTTGCTGTATAGGTAGTGGTATCTTTAAGTCCTAAATATGCAAATAATAATTTCCCATCAGCTTGATCAAAAGCATTTTTTAATTTGGTCTTAATTAATTCTTCGTTTTTTTGTTCAAAAGAATTTTTAAAATCACTATTATTTGCTAAATAACTTGCCATTAATTCAACATCTTTAAAATAATTTTCAATCGAATCGACTATAATATTTACTTGTTTTTTCGAATCTTCCAATACCAAATCAGTCATTGTCTCTTCAACTTGATTTGAAGTTTTATTACTTTCAGAATTAATTTGTTCAGTAACACTTCCTACTATACTATTAAAACTAGTAAATGAAAATCCGCCAGTAATTAAAACTGCAATAATTACACTTAAAATTACCAAGGTAATCATTTGAAACTGTAAACTCTTAAATTTATTCATATCCCCTCCTTATAATACCTTTCTATAAATATTATACAATATTTTTAAATTTTTACAATAAATTAACAAACAAAATGTTAATTAAAGTAAACTTGTAGATTACATTATATTTACCCAGTTTATTTAAAAAACAACATTTATTTATAATTTAATATTCTTAAAGAATTAAATATTGCAATTAAAGCAACACCTACATCAGCAAATATTGCTGCTTTCATAGATGCATATCCAATTGTTCCTAGTAATAATACTAATAACTTAGTCCCTAAAGCTAAAACTATATTTTGATATACTATCTTTTTAGTAAATTTAGAAATATCTAATATTTGACTAACTTTAGATATAGAATCATCCATTATAACAATATCAGAGGATTCAATTGCTGCATCTGATCCCATATTACCCATCGAAATTCCTACATCTGATTGTTTTAATACTGGTGCATCATTAGTACCATCTCCAATAAATGCAACTTTTTTATTATTATCTAATAATTCATTTACCTTTTCATTTTTTTGATGTGGTAAAAGTTCAGCATAAAATGAATCTATTCCTAGCTCTTTACTTATAGAGTTAGCAATTAATTTATTATCACCGGTTAGCATAACAATTTCTTTATTAAATTTATTTTTTAAAATACTTAACATGTTTTTACTTCCGGATTTAACCTTATCATAAATTAATAAATATCCTATATATTTATTATCAACTGCAATATATATAATAGTTTGCTCAATTTTTTGTTTTTTAAATTTAACTCCAAATTCTTTTAATAATTGATCATTCCCTACTAAAATCTCTTTATTATCAATTTTTGCTTTTATTCCTTTTCCAGGAATTTCACTATATTTATCTACTTTGCTCTCATCTATATCTTTTCCATACTTTTTAACAATCGATTTTGCAATAGGATGATTGGAATAAACTTCTGCTATAGCAGCATATTTTAACACTTCTTTTTTCGAATAATTTTCTACTGCCTTAATTTCATGAACATCAAATTTTCCTTCAGTAAGAGTCCCTGTTTTATCGAAAACAAAACTATCTATATTAGTTAATTCTTCTAAAAAATTTCCACCTTTTACTAAAATTCCTTTTTTACTTGCTAAACCAATCCCACTAAAATATGAAAGTGGAATAGAAACTACTAAAGCACAAGGACAGGAAATAACTAAAAATATTAAAGATCTATAAAACCAAACATCAAAAGGTTGATTAAATAAAACTGTAGGTATAATTGTAACTAAACTAGCAAATAATACTACACCAGGAGTATAATATCTTGCAAACTTAGTTATAAATTTTTCAGTTTCAGCTTTATTTTTACTTGAATTTTCTACTAAATTTAAAATTTTAGCAACAGCTGAATCTTTAAATTCTTTTAAAACTTCTAATTCCAAAACATTCTCAGTATTAATAAATCCACTTAATACATTGTCTCCAACCTTTTTCTTTTTTAAAACAGCCTCTCCTGTAAGTTGAACAGTATCAAATAAACTCTCACCTTTTATAATCTTACTATCAACTGGAACTTTTTCTCCAGGCTTAACTATTATTGTATCTCCAATTTTCAAATCTTTAGAACTAACTTTTTCAATAGAGCCTAAAGAAGTTTTTTTATTAGCATAATCAGACTTTATATCCATTAAATTACTAATTGATCTTCTAGATTTATTAACAGCTAAACTTTGAAGATATTCTCCAAATTGATAAAATAACATTACTGCAACTGCTTCATGGTATTCACCAATTCCTATTGCTCCAAAAGTAGCTATACTCATTAAAAAGTTTTCATCAAAAACTAAGCCTTTTGTTATATTCTTAAAAGAATGAAATAATATATCATAACCTATAATTATATAAGCTAGCATAAGTAAAGGAAGTTTATAAGGACTTACAGAACTAAATGCTAATGCTGAAACAAATAAACCTAAACTAATAAAAAATCTTATTAATAATTTATAATTTAAATTAATTTTATTTTTTAATTTGCTATCTTTCTTTTTTACAACAACATGAGGTTCATACTTATTTACAATATTTTGAACTTTATTTACTATATCACTTTTATAAATATTGTTTTTTGTTTGTACCGAAAGTTGACTTGTAGAAAAACTTAAATTAACATCTTTAAATATATTAGTATCCTTTAATTCATTTTCTATTTTCATTGCACAATTTGAACAATCTAATCCTTCTAAAATAAATTTCATTTTCTTACTCCTTTCTATTTATGATTTAAATGTTCATATCCTTGATCAAATATTTTTTCAACGTGAGCATCATCTAATGAATAATATACAGTCTTTCCTTCTTTTCTATATTTTACTAATCGATTATTTCTTAATACTCTTAACTGATGCGATATTGCAGATTGACTCATATCTAAAGTACTAGCAATATCACATACACACATTTCTGATTTTAATAAAACAAAAATTATTTTTATACGAGTAGAATCACCAAAAACTTTAAAAAAATCTGCTAGATCAAAAAATTCTTCATCTTTTAACATTAAATTTTTTATCTCATCTATTTTATCTTTATATTTACTATTACATTCAGAAACTGACATATTCCTCCTTTTTTATATGCACGACTATTCATATGTTCAATTATAAGGTATAAGTTTATCTTTGTCAATTTTTTTCTTTTATGATAAAATTAGCTTAGTTAAGAAAGGATTCTTTATGTTTCAGCAAAAAGATTTTTCAAACTTAAAAATTTTAAAAATTAATCAAAAAAAAATTTTTATAATTGATAAACACCAATATTCCATACCTATATGGGGATACTTTTCTAATAAAAATAATAAATCATATACTCTTGTATCTATTGATTATCATCCAGATACTAATCCACCTTTTTTACAAAATTCTCAATATCAAGCTAGCTTAAAACACGGTGGAGAAAAACTTATTACTAAAATAATTAATAAAAAGATTAACTCTATAAATAAGTATAATATTGAAAATCTTATAAAAAAAACAGATAATCTTTCAAATGATGAACATATAAATACAGCAATTAGGCTTAAATATTTAAATGACTATCATATGATAAATTGTATGGATAAACATAATTATTCTATAGGAAGACATTATCTACTTAAAGAAAAATTTTTTTCAAGATTAGATGATCAGATGTTTAATTCAATTAATTTTAAAATACCTAAAAAAGACTATATTTTAGATATTGACCTAGACTTTTTTTTAGACAAAAAATCACTATATTATAAAAACAAAAACTATATTTTTAATCAACTCGTAAGAAAAAGTGAATTTATCACTATTGCAAGATCAAAAAAATATTTTAATTATTTAAAAAAAGAAAATTTTACTATTAAAGAATGCGAAAATCTATTAATAAATTTAATTAAAAAAATAGTTAGGAGTGACTATGAACACAGATCAAAAAATTAATAAAATGGAAAATGAAATAATTAAAAATACACAAAAGTTAATCAACTTTAAAAGTATTGAAAACAAAAAAAGTAAGTATCCTTTTGGAAAAGAAGTTCATAAATCTCTAGAGTTTTGTTTGAATTTATGCAAATCTTTTAATTTTAAAACTAAAAACATCGATAATAAAGTGGGATATGCTGAAATTGGTTCAGGTAAAGATTTAGTAGGTATTTTAGTACATTTAGATGTAGTACCTGAAGGAAATGAAGAAGATTGGAAACATCCACCTTTTAAAGGTAATATTGAAGATGGTAAGTTGTATGGAAGAGGAGCTATTGACGATAAAGGACCTGCTATAAGTTCGATTTATGCAATGAAGGCAATTTTAGAAAGTAATATAAATTTAAATAAAAGATTTAGAATTATATTTGGATTAAATGAAGAAACTAATTGGGAAAGTATCAATTATTATTTAGAAAATGAAGAAATCCCTAAAATGGCTTTTACACCTGATGCAGATTTCCCTGTTATAAAAGGAGAAAAAGGTATATTAAATTTTAATTTAACTAAAAAATTCAATGATTATATTAACGACAGTGGTGTTGAAATCTTAAAAATATCAGGTGGTACTAGAAAAAATATGGTAGCTGATTATGCCGAAGTTATTTTAAAAGAAAATAATAAAAAAATAAAACATATTTTAGATGCATTTAATGAAAAACATAATATAAATATTAAATACAATAAGAATAATAACAAAACTATTTTAAAGTTAAAAGGTAAATCTGCTCATGGAGCAACACCTCAAAAAGGTGTTAATGCTATCTCATTTCTTTTAGAATTTTTAAACCTCATTGATTTAAGAATCAGTGATATAAGTAATTTTATAAGATTTTACTCAAATCATATAGGGCTAGATACAAATGGCAAAAATTTTAAATGTAATATTAGTGATAAAGAATCTGGTAAACTTACTTTTAATGTAGGAACTATTAATCTAGATTCTAATAAGGCAAATATAGGTATAAATATTAGATATCCAGTAACTTTTAATGGTAAGGAAATTCAAAACAGATTAAAAACAGCTTTGAATGAATCTATCTATAATTCGGATAATAAAATTGAAATCAAAAATCTTAAAAATGTTGATCCTATTTATTTTAAAGATGACCATCCATTAATTAAATCTTTAACAAAAGTTTATCAAGAATATACAAATGATAATAGTAAAGCTATTACAATCGGCGGAGGAACATATGCTAGAAGTATGGATAATGCTGTAGCTTTTGGTCCACTTTTCCCTAATAGAAAAGATTTAGCTCATCAAGTTAACGAATATATTTTAATTAAAGATTTAATTTTATTTTGTAAAATATATTCTTCAGCAATAAAAGAAATAAACGAGGTATAAAATGTATGGAGACATTATATCTGTAACTAGAAAACCAATAGGTTTTCTTGCCTCTTATGAAGATTATAAAAATAAAGACTCAACTTTTATTGACGAAGCAGTTGCCAGAGTTGCTTTATACAAACATTATGGTATAGAAATTGAAAATAAACAAGTTATTCATTTTGTAGGAACTAGTTATTTAACAAGAAAAAATAGCAAAATTGAAAAAACAACATTAGAAAAATTTTCAAGAAATGGTAAAATTAAAATAGTAAATAAATACGAAAAAAAATTTAGTAATAAAGAAATTGTTCAACGAGCTAAAACTAAATTGAATTCTAATTTTGGTGGATATTCTATAACAGAAAACAACTGCGAACATTTTGCTACTTGGTGTGCTACAGGAGTTAAACAAGCGCAACAATCTAATATTCTTAAAAAAGGGTATGATTTCTTTGTAACTCCAATTAATAGTGCACAAATAGGAATAATGTATGGAAAAATTGAATCAATAGATAAAATAAATAAATCAAAGAAAATTTTAATAACTCCTATCAAAAAAATAATCAAAGAAAAATACAAAAATAGAGAATTCAATAGTATATTTTATCAATTAAAAGAAAAAATGAGAGATTATAATATATAATCTCTCATATCTTTTATAAAATACTTTTTAAATACTTCTTAAATTCATCTCCTAAATCATCATGTCTTAATCCATACTCTACAGTAGCTTTTAAATACCCTAATTTATTTCCAGCATCATATCTTTTTCCACTAAAATTATAAGCATATATACTTTGAGTATCTTTAAGTTTTAAAATTCCATCTGTTAATTGTATTTCTCCACCTTTACCTTTTTGAGTATTTTTTAATACTTTAAATATCTCTGGAGTTAAAACATATCTTCCTAACATCGCAATATTCGAAGGTGCTTTATCTAAAGAAGGTTTTTCTATCATTCCATTTACTTTAAATGTATCTTTTTGTATTTCTTTTCCATCTATTATTCCATATTTATCTACATCTCTATCTTTAACTTTTTGAACTCCTAAAACTGTAGATTCATACTTTTCATAAATTTCAACTAATTGCTCAATACAAGGTTTTTTAGAATATACTATATCGTCACCTAATAAAACTGCAAAAGGTTCATTACCTACAAAGGTCTCAGCACATAATATAGCATGACCTAATCCTTTAGCCTCTTTTTGTCTAACAAAATGTATATCTACCATTGAAGAAATATCTTTAGTTAATTTAAGTAATTCCTTTTTTCCTTTTTTCTTTAATGCTGATTCTAACTCTGGCGACTTATCAAAATGGTCTGCAATACAAGATTTATTTCTACTAATTATAATTAATATTTCTTCAATACCAGCCTTTACTAACTCTTCTACATTATATTGTATTGTAGGTTTATCTACAATTGGTAACATTTCTTTAGGTTGCGCTTTAGTCGCTGGCAAAAATCTTGTTCCAAAGCCAGCAGCTGGTATAACTGCTTTTTTTATTTGCATATTCCCCCTTTATTCATCTTCAATATGTTCTTCTTTTATTAATTTTTCTTGATATAATTCATTTGTACTATTTAATTTTTGATACATTCTTTCTAAAAAAAGCTCCATAATTTTATTTCCAACTTCTGGATTATTATCTATTAAGTCATGTGCTTTTTGCTTAGATATACGAAGTATTTCAACAAATGAATCAGCAATGCCTGTTGAGTTAAATTGCTCTTTTAATAAAGATGTCTCTCCCATAAGTTCATCTTCACAAACTTTACCTAGAAAAATTTCTTCACCTTTAGTGTTAAGCTTAACTACTCTAACACAACCACTAGCAATTGCATAAATAAATAATTCTTTATCACCTTTCTCAAATATAATATCATTTTCTTGATAAATCTTCAATTCTGACATTTTTGCTATTATCTTTAACTCAGATTCTTTAAACCTATCAAATAAATCATGCCGTTTAAATCGAATTATTTTGTCATTTAAAGTTATATTTTCATCATTTATTTCTTTAATCTCTTCTTCTTTTTTATCTAAGTTATAATCTTCCATAATATCTCGTAATTCTCTTCTATGATCAAGAGATTTTTTTATTAATACTCTCCATTTCTTTTGTGTTTTGATATAATTATCAAATACATTAAAATGAGGTTTAGCTTCATATTTTGATAAATAAACATTCTTTATTGATTCTCTACAACCTTCAATATCTCCTTCAGATAAATATTCTAAAGCCAGCAAAACATTAGTTTTGAATATTTTATCTTCTAGGTCTTGCTTTAAAAAATCTCCTGGATAAGGATCAAAATCTTTAGCTTCAATTCGAGTCATATAATTTTTATCTTTTTGATTAGTAATTTTATCTTGCTCAAATAAAAATCTATAAATATCTTCTCTAAACCTTTTCCAAATCGGATGATTTTTTTCAGGAGGTAAATGTTTAATATTTAGCTCGTTATCTAAAAAGAAATCATAACCAAACATCTTAGAATTTATCAAATAATCAATATCTTCGCCACGTTTTATCTTAGGATCAAAAGGTACTAATTGAAATAAATTTTTATGAATAACCATTGCTCCACCAAAAGCAAATGGAGTTACTTTCATTCTAGGTTCAGATCCAATAATCTTATCAAATGCTTTTGTTTTAGATCCAAATCTATTCCAATAAGTCATCCAAGGTACTATATCTACATCATCATAAAATTCATCATATTTATTTAAATAATAACCTGCAACACCATAAATTGTTTTACCATATTTTCTTTTTCCAATATGTTCTACTGCTTTTTCAATAAAATCTGGTATTTCAAAAATTTCATCATCATCAATTAAAATAGCTACATCAGCATTTATTAATTGAGCAGAATATATGCACATATTCCTAACATTAGAATAGCCACCTAATTTTAATAAAGATGTATCTTGTAGCCCATGATGATTTAAAAAATCCTCTATTTCCCTAATTGTATTAGGAGTGAAAATATAAACATCCATTTCTAAATCAGCCTTTTTAATTATTTTAGTTACTTTTCTAACAGCTTTCTTCTCAACTGATTTAGCAGTAGGACAAATAGGGATTATTAAATCAAAATCTTTATTAGTTAATTTTTTCATACTCTCTAAAGTTCTAAGTAAAGTTCCTTCTTTATCTATAGGAGTTGGATGATCATAAACAAAGTCTCCTTCTTTCCAACCAACCGACTCTTTTCTCCCCCAATATGTCGGGATTACAACGCTTGTCTTCAATTAAATCACCTCACTATAAACTTTTTCTAATTTTTCTAAAGATTTTTTCCAAGAAAAATGATTTAAAGCATATTCATAACAATCTTTTGCTCTTTTTTTCTTATTTTCATGAAAAATTTCATCTATTATAGCTTTAGCTAATGCTTTATGATTTTCAACTGGAACTAAAGTCCCTACACTAGGAATAATAAAATCAGGCAAACCTCCTTGTTTAGTCCCAACTACTGGTGTCCCACAAGCTAAAGCTTCTACTGCAACTAAACCAAAAGGTTCAGTTCTAGATGGAACTACACTAACATCTGCTAAATTATATAAATCAACTAATTCTTTTTGATCTACATGTCCTAAAAATTTAACGTTCTCTAACCCTAAATCTTCTTTTTGCTTTAAAAGTTCATCTTTTAACTCACCATTACCTGCTATAATAGTGGTAACATTTCCATTTAACTTTTCTTCATAAATACTACAAGCATCTAATAAAACATCTACACCTTTAAATCTAGTTAATTTTCCTACAAATGAAACTACATGATCTGTTTTTTTATCAATATCAAACTTTTTAAACATTTCAGCTAGTGATTTATCGCGTTTTACAAATAAGTTTTCATCATATCCATTCATTATTAACTCTTTATTTTCACTAATTCCATAAAGTTCAGTAACTTCTTTATCAACTTGTTTTGAAATTGTAATAATACGTTCAGCCTTCTTTGCACCTTCTAATGCATATTTATGATATCTATCATCTTTTACAAAGCCTTTCAAATCTGTCCCGTGAGCAGTTACAACATATGGAATATCAAATTTTGATGCTACATAAGGAGTAATCCATAAGTGTTGAGCATGTATTATATCTGGATCTAATTTTTCAATTTCTTCTTTAGCCACTTTATAAAATTTATCAACGTAATTTTCAATTTGCTCTTTATCTAGGTTATAAAAAGTATTGTTAGAAATAGGATGTGTAGTAAAACACGGAAAATTAAATGGCAAATCATAATCTTTATTTTCATCACTTTTAAACTTAATAACTCTAGATTTAAATCCATTATAATTTTTTTGTTCATGTTCTGGATAAATAACAGTTACTTCATTACCTCTTTCGCTTAACTCTCTAGCTAGATTCTGAGTATATATACCACTACCAGAACCTTCTAATGGAAAATGATTCATAATTAATACTTTCATTTTATCCTCCTTTTTTAAATGTTTTTTTGCTTATCAATAAAAATTTCCCAATTGTTTCTTAACTTATAATAATCAATAAGCATATTATCTAAGTTTTTATAAGAAGCATTTAATGCTTCAGGTAAAATTAAAAACCTTTCATCATCTAAATATTTAGCAATAGCTGGGGCACCTATTCTAAGAGCTTTTCTTGTTCTAGTATAATATTTTTGTAAATCTCTATTTAAAATCCAATTTAAAAATGAATTTCTTCCAATCCAGCCCATACATGCGTAAAAAAATCTATCTTTTACATCTTCATCATGTAAAATATCTGGAGGTTTTGGAAAGTCACTAAATGTATCATGAAAAATCTTCAAATCAATATCTAAAAAATGTTTATTTTTAACATCTTTAATAGTCAACCCTAGTAATGTATCTTCTCCACGAGTTAAAAAACAATCTCCTTTGACTCGATATGTTCCTGAAAAAAAAGGAAGTATATCTTTAAAAATTTCTAATCGCAAAGCTAAATTGCCTCCTAAGACTTTATCAGTTTTAGAAACTTGCCTTTTATTTAATTTATTAACTGTTAAATATCCAGGCTCATTTACAAATGACTTTTTAAATAATGCACCTTTTTGTAGACCTCTAATTAAATGTTCCATATTATCAAAATTCATAGGTGGCACAATATAATAACCAGAATAATCACTACTAGTAACATAAACATTATCTTTTAAATACTCTAAGTGTCTTTTAAAAAAATCAATTTTTAATTCTTTGATTTTACCATGTTGTTTAACTAGTATTGAAGGCTTAACATCATCATCTACAAAAAATAATATATCCATATTATCAATTATAGCTTGAACTAAAACATTATTTCTGTTTTTTCCATAAGGTATTAAACCATATTTTTCATATTTTTCTGAATACAATAATTCTTTTATATTCTTTTTTTCCATTCCTAATTCTTTTAATCTATAACATAATTTATGATTATGATTAATTTTTAGAAGTTTAAGTTTTGAAAATTTTTTAATTTTATTTGCCATATCTTTGTCATAATTTTCTGAATATGCAATAATAACTTCATCAATTTTATGATTAAATTTTTTAGCATTTTTTAAAAATTTTAATATATTTACTTTTTTATTTAATGACCTAACTACTAAACCTAATGCAATTTTCAAAAAATCTCCTCCTCAAAACCACCTGTTTAATTATTTACCCAATTTATATAGCTATTAACATTAATTTAATAAAATAAAGGAATTAACAACCCCTCTTTCAAAACCATCAGATGGTCTATTAAAAACCTTATCTTTAAAGTAGAAAGTTGAAGAACCTCCTCCATCTAAATTATATGCATTAACCAATCCTAAATCATATAACATACTTTTTAAATTAGATAAATTTACTCCTTTTGAATAATTTGCTTGTCTACCATCAACAACCATAAAAAACAAATTGTCATTATAATAATTACCTATTACTGTTCTAGGATGTTTATTTAATAATTTATTATTATTTGAATTATATTTTTTTCTATTTATTATTAAAGGAGGAGTAAAAGTCACACCGTTTTTAAATTTCTCTAAATTATTTAATTCACTATATAAACTAGATTGTAGATTCCCTTTATGATCTATGCCTGCTATAAAAAAATCTTTTTCATTTATTAAATTATTACTAATGATTTTACTATTTTTTATAGTTTTTCCTAAAGGTTTATTTTTTTTATTAAATCCACCTCCATTTATAGCAAAAACTGCTCCATTACTTTTAGCCATACTTGAAGTTGTTTCTAAACTACCTAAACCATTATTGGCAACTGCTAACTGAAATTTATCAGGATTTTTTAAATCTAATATAGCTATATATGAAACCACATCTTTATATTTATATCTATATATTTTTAAATTATAATCTTTATTTTTTACAATATCTAAAGGTTTACCTAAAACTTTATCAATTAAAAAATTATAAACTAACATAGTTTCTTTTGTATTTGAATCAATAATTTTAATTTTATTTTCTATATTATTAACTAAACTATTTCTTTTTAAGTTTATACTTTTTAATTTTTCTAAATATTTATCACTTTTTATAGTTAATTGTTTATTAACTTTATATTCATTAATATTATTAATCTTTTCAAAATTATTATCTAAGTTTATATCATAAAAACTTTTTGTGAAATCTAATTTCTGATTATATATTAATAAATTTAATAAAATAATAGGAACTAATGAAAAAAATAAAAATATATTAATCTTTTTCAATAGGCGCCTCCTTTAATTTCTTTAAATTATTATCTAATATATCCATTTTTTCATCTAATCTATTCAATTTTATTCTTAATTGATCATTTATATTCTGATTATCCTTTATATATTCTTTTAAATTATCCAGTGTTTTTTCAAAATCTTTTAAAACTCTCTGATTTTCATCTAAATTTTTATTAACTTTAGATAACCTATTATTTAAATTATCAATTTTTTCATTTAAATTCTTAAATTTTTTATTATTTTCATTTTCAATCTTTGTTATTTGCTTTGAAGCATATTTAATATTTTCATCAATATAACTTGTTAGATA
Source organism: Bacillota bacterium (assembly GCA_051744845.1). GTDB lineage: Bacteria > Bacillota > Clostridia > Peptostreptococcales > Acidaminobacteraceae > JBNJDJ01. Next base: position 1,011 of record JBNJDJ010000040.1, on the reverse strand, counting down.
ATCATACGAAAAATATATTAAAGCTCCCCATATAGCTATCAAAATTAAAAATATTAATATATTAATCCCTTTAGAAGTCACTTTCTTATTCATAGTTATCACCTTTATTTATTTACCCTTAATTAAATATAATATTCAAATTAAAAAAAAAGAGCATTTCTGCTCTTTAGTCATTAAATGTTAAATATTTTTTCTCTTTTTCTAAAATTACTTTTGAATACTGAGTTGCATATGTTTTATGTTCTTTATAATACTCAGCCAAATTATAAGGACCACGATTATATTCAGATAATATCCTATTATAATCATTCCCATAAGCCTTTTTTAATAAAGATAAGTATGCACCAGCTAATTCAATATTATACTCTGGTTCAAATATTCTTTCAGGATCGTACTTTAAATTGTGTACTTCTTCAAATTTATTTGCTAACCATTTTTCAGTCTGAGGTATTATTTGCATATATCCTCTATCTTGGTCTCTTCCAACTTCATATTTTTTGAAATTACTTTCTAATTCCATAATAGATAAAATCAATGATGGCTGTAAATTATATTTTTTACTTACATTCATTAAGACAATTGAAGTTTTTAAATCCAATGGCGTATTATTAGAAATACTTTTAATTGTCTCTAAATCTTTAATATCTAAATTATCAACATTTAATTTTTCTATAATTGTTTGAAGCTTTTTTTGAACTTCTAATTTTTGATCATTAATTATTTTAACTTTATCATTTAGTTCTTTAATTTCTACTTCTTTATTTTCAATCCTTTCTGATTTGCTTTCTAGTTTAACTTCCAAATCTTTAACTTTTTCATTTTTTTTCATTAAAGTAAATCCTGAAAGAAAAATAATCATCACAATAAGTAAAATTACTGTCAATAATGTTTTTTTCTTGATTTGCATAATGTCTCACTCCTTAAGTATTAAAAAAGACATAGCCATTTGCTATGCCGACACTTAAGAAGTTTATCATAAAATTCAGTTTTGTCAAATATTAAGCCTTAAAT
>JBNJDJ010000039.1:0-18715 GCA_051744845.1 Bacillota bacterium | reverse complement strand
AAAAATCAATTGAATATACATATGATAAAAGGCCAGATCTTATAAAAAAAATATTAAATAAGTCGAATCATCCGTTAAAAAAAGAGATTTTAAAAGTTTTAAAAAAAGATTGATTTATTTTTAAGAAGTTGATATAATTAGACTGTTGTATTTACCGGCGGTCCTCTGAATACATAAGGTATCATGAACGCTAAGGAAAGAAAGGAGAAATATGTTAAACCAAGAAATTATTAAAGAATTAGAAAAAGAACAAATGAAAGAAGATATTCCAACTTTCAATATTGGTGATGAAGTAGAGGTTGGTATATTAATTAAAGAAGGTGAAAGAGAAAGAGTTCAGAAATTTATTGGAACTGTTATGAAAAGACAAAATGGTGGTGTTAGAGAAACATTTACTGTTAGAAAAATTTCTTATGGTGTTGGAGTTGAAAAAACTTTACCATTACATTCACCTAAAGTAGCAGATATTAAAGTTTTAAGAAAAGGAAAAGTTAGAAGAGCTAAGATTAACTACTTAAATAAAAGATTAGGTAAATCTGCTAGAGTAAAAGAAAAAAAATAAATTTTTAATAAGAAGGGCTGATTTCAGTCCTTTTTTTATTAAATGAATTTTAAGAAAGGATTTTATGGATATATCTCAAATGACAGTTAAAGAAATAAAAAATAAAATAGATAAATTAAAAATAAAAGAAATTAACAGTCTAATTTTTGATTTAAAATCAGATTCTAGGGTAACAGTTAATCGAATAGGAAAAAAATATGAAAATAAAATAAAAAAAATAAATAAAGAAAAAGAAAGAATAAAAAAGATGAGAAAGTTTGATAATATTAATACAAACGGATATAATATAGTTGCAGGAGTAGATGAGGTAGGTAGAGGTCCTTTAGCCGGTCCTGTTGTAGCAAGTGCAGTAATCTTAAAAAGAAATCAAATATTTAAAAAAATTGATGATTCTAAAAAAGTTTCATTGGAAAATAGAAAAAAATTATTTAAAGAAATAAAAGAAAAAGCTATAGATATTGGTATTGGAATTGTATCTTGTAAAAAGATTGATGAAATAAATATTTTAAATGCTACTAAATTAGCTATGAAAAAAGCTATTAATGACTTAGATAATACTCCAGAAATGTTGCTTTTAGATGCTGTTAAATTAAAAAACATTTCAATAGATCAAAAAAATATTGTAAAAGGTGATGAAAAGTCAATTTCAATTGCAGCAGCTTCTATAATAGCTAAAGTTACTAGGGATAATATTATGTATAAATATCATAAAAATAATCCACAATATGGTTTCAAAACAAATGTAGGTTATGGAACTAAACAACATAGAGAAGCTATAAAAAAGTATGGCCCATTAGATATTCATAGAAAGTCATTTATTAAAAACATCTTATAAGGAGGATTTTTTTTGAAAATATTAAATACTTCTTCAAATAATAAAAAACTTAATAATATAAAAATTCCTAAACTAAATAATGTCAAAATTGGAGATATTGTGTCTGCTGAGATAGTTGAAATAAGTAATAAAAAAATAATTGGAAATATTAATGGTAAATTAATATTATTAAATGATTTATTAAATATGGATTTATCAGAAGGCCAGAATTTAGATTTAGAAATTAAAGATATAATAGACGGTAAAATAATAGCTAAGCCAGAAGGAGAAAGTTTTAATAAAAAATATAGTTTAGAAGTAATTAAAAATGAATTAACATCTATAGGTTTAGATGTTAATGAAAAAAATATCAAACTTTTGAATTTTTTGAAAAAAAATAATATATCTTTTAATAAAAAGGAATTTTTAAAAATAAATAAAAATATTAAATTTATTAATAAGTTAATCAACTTAAGCGAAGATGGTAAAATTAATTTTGATAAGTTTGATATAAAAAAATCATTAAAACAAGAGATAATTAAAATTATAACTAATTATGAAACTGATTTTAATAAAGAAAATGATAAGCAATTTAATTTTGAGAAGTTATTTTTAAATTTAAAAAGTAATTTAAATGAATCTGATATAAAAATATTTGAAAAGTTTTTAAAAAATAATGATAAGGAATTTAGTGAATTTATTAAAAGTAATTATAAAAATTTCGGTGAATTTATTAAAAATAATGATAAGTTCCAAAAATTATTTAAAAATGTATTTAAGAGTAGTTTGAAAAATATTGATCTTGAAGAAATAACATTTTTGATAAAGGAAAAATTTAATGTTAATATAGAAAATTTAAGTAATATTAAGAATTTTTTTAATGAAAATAAATCTATGTATTTGAGTTTTGAAAAAGTTTTGAAAAATTTATTTACTCTTACAAAATCAAATGTTAATAATGAAGTTATAGTTAATAAATTAATAAATATCGATAAATTTGTTTCTAATGAAGATATTTTAAAATTAATAAATGAATATAAAGAAAAAGACTATAATTTTTCCAATTCTGACATGAAATTAATAGATGAAATCAAAGAAGAAATATTTTTCATAAAACGTTCAAAAGATTTTAATTTTGAATTAATGGAAAGATTTGATTTTTTCAATTTTTTTCAAGTAGATAGTCAAAATCAATTTAAAGATGCTCAAGTTTTTTTAAATAAAAAAAATAAAGAAGGTCTAAAGGTATATCTTTCTTTAAAAACTCATAAAATTGGCATTGTAAAAGCTATTATTACTTATAAAGAAAATAAATTAAGTATTAATTTTATAGTTCAATCAAAAGAAGTCTATAATAAATTAAATAAAAATATTGACCAATTAAAAGATTTTTTAAAAGATTATGACTTTGAAGATTATAAAATCCATTTTAATATTAAACAAAATACAAATATTAAAAAAGATCTTTTTGTTAAAAAAGATTTTTCAAGATTGAATTTAAAAGTATAGGAGGTGTGATTTATTAAAAATAAGGAAAGTCCTCAATTAGCTAATGCTTTAAAGTATGAGGAAGGTAATAAAGCTCCTGAAGTTATTGCACAGGGACAAGGAGAAATAGCAAATAAAATTTTATCTATTGCTAAAGAAAATAAAATACCAGTTTATAAAGATGAAAATTTAGCAAATCAATTAAAACAATTAGAAATTGGACAAGAAATTCCCAAAGACTTATATGAAGTAGTTGCTGAAGTTTTAGTTTATATTTCAAAGTTTGATAAATAGGAGTTTATAATGGATATAAATAAATTTATTTTTAATTTAGAAAAAACTAAAGGAATAGGTTATAAAACAACTCATAAAATTTTATTAAATGCAAAAAATATTGATGAGTTTAGAAATAACAAAGAAAAAATAATTAATATTAAAAATATGAGTTTATCAAAATATAAAAAAGTTTTGCAAAAATATAAAACTAAAAAATTTAAAAAATATATGGAAGTTTTACAAAAAATGGATATTAATCTAATAAATAAATTTAATAAGAATTTTCCAGATAAGCTAAAAGAGATACCTAAAGCACCTTATTGTTTACATCTTAGAGGTGATATAGATATATTAAAAAATAAAACTGTAGGTATAATTGGTTCTAGAGATTACACTCAGTATGGAAAAAAGGCAGCTTTTAAGCTTTCTAAAATGTTATCTAAAAAAGGTTATACAGTTATTAGCGGTTTGGCTAAAGGTATAGATAGTTTTTCTCACAAAGGTGCTCTTAAAGGAAAAGGAAAGACAGTAAGTGTTATAGGTTCAGGGATAGATGTAATTTATCCAAAAGAAAATACAAAATTGTATTTAGATATAGTTAATGAAGGATTAGTAGTGAGTGAATTTTTTTTAGGAATTCAACCTAGAAAATATAATTTTCCAAGAAGAAATAGGATAATTAGTGGACTTTCTGATTTTTTAATAGTTATACAAGCTGGAGAAAGTAGCGGTACCATGATTACAGTTAATCATGCTTTAAAACAAAATAAAGAGATATTTGCTGTTCCAGGAGAAATATTTTGTAAAAAATCTATTGGAACTAATCGCTTGATTAGAGACGGCGCAACACCTATTGTTTCCCTTGAAGAGTTTTCAAAATTTTTAGAAAATTACTAAAATATTAGAAATTTAATTTGACATTTACAAAAAATTGTTATACAAATTATAATGTTGATGTAATAATAAACTTGGAGGGAAATATGTCAAAAACGTTAGTTATTGTAGAATCACCTGCAAAAGCCAAGACTATTGAAAAATTTTTAGGAAAAGATTATAAAGTTGAAGCTTCTGTAGGCCATGTAAGAGATTTACCTAAAAGTAAAATGGGTATTAATATAGATCAAGATTTTGAACCAAAATATATAACAATTCGCGGTAAAGGAAAAGTTTTAAAGAAATTAAGACGAGAAGCTAAAAAAGCAGATCAAGTTTTACTAGCTACTGACCCGGACAGAGAAGGAGAAGCAATTGCATGGCATTTAGCTATTGCATTAAAGTTAGATTTAGATAAAAAAAATCGTGTAGTTTTTAGTGAAATAACTAAAAAGACTATTAATAAATCAATAAATAATCCTAGAAAGATTAATTATGATTTAGTTGATGCACAACAAGCAAGACGTATATTAGATAGATTAGTTGGATATAGTATTAGTCCTATATTATGGAAAAAAATTAGAAGAGGTTTATCAGCTGGACGTGTACAGTCTGTTGCTTCTAGAATTATTTGTGATCGTGAAAAGCAAATAAATGCTTTTGAGCCTGAAGAATATTGGACTATAGATGCAAAAGTTAAAGGTGGAGATCCAAAAGAAAAATTTGAAATTGATTTAAAGAAAAAAGAAAAGAAAAATGTTAAAATTTCTACAAAGAAAGAAGCTCAAAAGATCCTTAATGAGTTAAAAGAAGATAAATTAGAAGTTTCAAAAGTTAAAAAATCTGTAAGAAGTAGAAAACCTTATAAACCTTTTACAACATCAACATTACAAAGAGAAGCAGTTAATAAATTAGGTTTTTCTACTAAGAAGACTATGGCTGTTGCTCAAAGTATTTATGAAGGTGTTAAATTAAAAGAAAATGGTACTGTAGGTTTAATAACATATATGAGAACAGATTCAACAAGAATTTCTGATGAGGCTACAGATGAAGTTAGAGATTTAATCAAAGACAAATATTCAGAAAAATATTTAAAAAAATCTGGTAAGAAAAAGTCTAAGAAAAAAGATAATGTACAAGATGCACATGAAGCTATTAGACCAACTTCTGCTATGAGAACACCATATAAAGTAAAAGACTCTTTAAATAAAGATCAATTTAAATTATATGAATTGATTTGGAAAAGATTTGTTGCATATAATATGAAACCAGCTAAATTTGATGCTTTAAGAGTATCAATTAAAAATGGTGATTATTTATTCAAAGTTTCAGGTAAAATAATGACTTTTGATGGTTTTATGAGAGTTTATACTTATGTATCTAGTAAAGATAAAAGGATACCTGAATTAAAAAAAGGTGATGTTTTAGATTTAATTAAATATAATAAACATAGACATGAGACAAAACCACCAGCAAGATATACTGAAGCTTCTCTTGTTAAAAAAATGGAAAGTGAAAATATTGGAAGACCTTCTACATATTCACCAACTATTTCTACAATTTTAAAAAGAGGATATATGGAAAAAGAAGGCAGGTATTTTAAACCTACTGAGTTAGGTGTACTTATTAATGATATAATGGTTAATCATTTTCCACATATTGTTGACTTAAATTTCACTTCAGAAATTGAAAATAGATTTGATAAAATAGAAAATGGAGAAGAACCTTGGAAAGCTATTGTTAAAGAATTTTATAATTCTTTTGAAAAAACTCTAGAAGATGCAGAAGAAAATATAGAAAATGTTGATATGACAGAAGAAACTGATGAAGTTTGTGAAAAATGTGGTTCGCCTATGGTTATTAAACATGGACGTTATGGAAAGTTTATGGCTTGTTCAGCATATCCTGATTGTAAAAATACTAAAGCAGTATTAAATAAAATAGGTGTTAAGTGTCCTGATTGTAAAGATGGAGATATTATAAAAAGAAAGACAAAGAAGAAAAGATATTTTTATGGATGTAGCAATTATCCAGATTGTAACTTTATGAGTTGGAAAAAACCAATAGACAGAAAATGTCCAGAATGTGATAATATTTTAACAGAAAAATATACAAAGAAAAAAATTAAAATTTCATGTTCTAATAAAGAGTGTGATTATAAAGAAGAAAAAGATAGGTAGGTGTTAAGATGTCAAAAATTTTAGTTGAAAAAATGAGAAGATTAAATAAAATTTTACAACATTCAGAAAGTGAAGATATATCATTCCAAGATATTAGTAATACTACAATGGAAATTTTTAGTGGTAATGTTTATGTGCTTTCTAAAAAAGGAAAAGTTTTAGGCCATTCGCTAGTAGATATTGAAAGAAGTAATATAATTTATGATAATGAGGATCAAAAAGTTTTTAGTGAAAATGATACTAAAGAATTATTAAAAATAAATTCAACACTTTTCAATATTACTAAAGATGATTTATTAACAATTTTCAAAGATGATGATGCATCTTATGAAAAATATGTAATTATTGTACCAGTTATAGGTAGTGGAAAAAGATTAGGTACATTTATAGTTTCTAAAGAAGAAAAGTTTACAGATAATGAATTGGTTTTAGCTGAAGTTGCTGCTACTGTAATTGGTTTAGAAATGATAAGAATGAAAAGAAAAGAAAATGCAAAAGAAAGAAGAAAAAAAGAAGTAGTAAATATGGCTTTAGGAACACTTTCATATTCAGAAATTGAAGCGATTGAACATATATTTAATGAATTAGATGGTAAAGAAGGTTTACTTGTAGCATCTAAGATAGCTGATAGAGTAGGAATTACTCGTTCAGTTATTGTAAATGCTTTAAGGAAATTAGAATCAGCTGGCGTGATTGAATCTAGATCATTAGGAATGAAAGGCACATTTATAAAAATATTAAATGATAAATTATTAGAAGAATTTGATAAATTATCAGATATGTATAATGTGTAAAGATTATAGTCGATAGTTAGAAGCTATTGACTATTTTTTTGTTTGATATTATAATTTTAATTAGTTGTTGGTTTTAAAGATCATAATAGATATAAAAGACAAATGTTTTTCTGATAAAGTATTTAAAGAAATACTATTAAAAAGAAAAATATTAAAGGTCAAAAAGATATTTGTTTATGGAATAATAACTGATTTACTGAAAGTTACTTAACTGACCAAGATTTTAAAAATAAAATGTGGATTACTTTTGGCAAACTTATCGCGAGATAAGGACGCAAAGCTTTAGGGTCTCTTTTAACGAGATAGCCAGTTGCAGTATTTTTTTATGTTTAAAATTAGATGAGAAAGGATTAGTAAATGGATTTTTTAGACTTACTAAAAAAAGATAAAAATAAAGTGTTAGAAGAAGCTAAAAATACAAAAGGGTTTTTAGATATTTTGGAATTGCAAATATATAAAGCAGTTTCTAATAGTTTTAAGATAAAATATAAAAAAGTTATTTATGATTTAGATAAAAATAAAAAAATAATTTTAAGATATATTTATAAAACCAATAGTCAAAAAGATATATTTTTTCAAATAGTTTTATTAAACGGTAAAAAAATTAGAATATATAAGAATTTGGATGAAACAAAAAATTCATATAGGATTAAAGAAGTTAGTTACAAAAGCTTTGTAAAATTTTTAAAAACAAAGAGGTTTTGTTTTAAAAATTGAGTAGTTTAAATATTTATAATTGGAGAGTTTAAATACATGCTAAGATATGTTATAATTAAGGTAGTATAGACATTTTTTGAAATAATACTTTTTAAAAAGTGTTTTTTGACGATATATTTATTAGAGGTGATAAGTATGCTTGAGAATTCTTTTGGTCAAATAGATTTGTTTAATAAAGCTTTGGATGTATCATGGTTAAAAAACAAAGCTATATCTAATAATATAGCTAATGTTAATACTCCTGGTTATAAAAAAGAAGTTGTAAAATTTGGTTCTTTACTAGATGATAAGAAAATCGAGTTACAAAAAACAAATAAAAACCATGTCTCTGGACCTAATTCTTTTGGTCCGAGAATTGAAAAAGTAAAAAATACATCTTTTAGAAAAGATGATAATAATGTTGATATTGATACAGAAATGGGTAATTTAGCTAAAAATCAACTTAGATTTAATACTAATCTAAAACAACTTAATGCAAAAATAAATCGGTTACGAAGTGCTATAGACAGTGGGAGGTAATAAATGAGTTTCTTTAGTTCGATAGATACTAGCTCTAGTGGATTAACGGCTGAAAGATTAAGAATGGATTTAATTTCAGATAACATTGCTAATGCTGAAACAACTAGAACTCCAAGTGGAGGACCTTATCGAAGAAAAATACCTATATATAGAGAACTTGAAAAAAATAAATTTCAAAAAGCTTTAGCTGATGCTAAAGGTAAAAATAGCTCAGATGGAGTTGAAATAGTAGGAATTGAAGAAGATCAATCAGATTTTAAAAGAAAATATGATCCAAGTCATCCTGATTCAAATAAAGATGGATATGTATTACTTCCTAATGTAGATACTGTTACAGAGATGGTAAATATGGTATCAGCATCAAAAGCTTATGAAGCAAATGTTACTGCTTTAAATAGTACTAAATCTATGGTTATGAAAGCCTTAGAAATTGGAAGATAAGGAGTAAATAATGGATATTTCAAAAATTTCAAAAACATTTAGTAATGTTAAAAATGAAGATTTATCAATTGATTCTGATAAAAAATCAATAGACTTTACTAAAGCATTTAATCAAGCAATTGATAAAGTAAATGCAGATCAGTTAAATGCTGATGAGATGGATAAATTACTTGCTGCTGGTGAAATTGACAATGTACAAGATGTTGTTATTGCTTCACAAAAAGCACAACTTTCTTTGAATTTAGCAGTAGAAGTAAAAAATAAAATAATGGAAGCGTATGATAAAATTATGCGTCTTCAAATATAAATAAGAGGTGTAGTTAAATGGCTGAATTTTTTCAAAAAATAAAAGATAAAGTACTAGGGCTAATAGATGGCTTAGATAAGAAGAAAAAAGTTATTATTATTAGTCTGAGTTTATTTTTTGTAATTGGTGTTTCAGCTTTGATTTTAGTATTGTCAAACCCAGAGTATGTTCCTTTAGCACAAGGCTTAGATGTTAATGAGGCTGCAGAAATTGATTCTAAGTTAACCGAGTTAGAAATACCTCATAAAGCTGAAGGAACTAGTGCAATTTTGGTTCCTAAAGATCAATTATCTAAAGCCAAGATGTCTTTAGCAATTGAAGGTGTTTATAATAAAAAAGATTTTTCTTGGACTGATGCTTTAAATCAAAGTTCTATTACAATGACAAGTGAAGAAAAAAGTGAAATGTATTTATTAGCAAAAGCAACAGCTTTAGCTCAAGCAATTGAATCAATTGAAAATATTGAAAGAGCAGTGGTAAATTTACATGTTCCTGATGACAGTTCTTTTTTGTTTAATGAAGATGTTCAATCAAGAGTTGGATGTACAATTAAGACTAAAAATGGAGCTGAATTAAGTAAAGCTCAAGTAAATGGGATACAAATGCTTTTATTAAACTCTGTTCAAGGTTTAAATAAAGAATACATTTCTATAATAGATTCATCAAGTGGAAAAGAATTAACAAATTCTTCAAATTCAAGTGAAACTTATCAAGCAAATAGTCAATATGAGTTAAAAACTGAAATTGAAACTAGATTAAAAGATAATATCACTAGTTTTTTAGAAAATATTTATGGTAGAGATAATGTAAAAGTAGCACCATCAGTAGTTTTAGATTTTGACAGTAAAGAAACAGTTTCTACAGTTTTTGAACCGCCTAATGAAGATGAAAATGAAGGGTTGGTTCGTAGTATATCAGAAGCTAGTGAAAATGTTAAGGATGGTCAAACAGGAGGAGCGCCAGGTACAGATTCTAATGGTGCGAATACTCAATACAATGAATCGGTAGATAGTGAATCTGATTATGAAAGTTCTTCTAGAAGTTTAAATTATGAATTAAATCAAATAAATACTAAAGTTCAAAAAGCTGAAGGTACAATTTCCGAAATTTCTTTAGCTGTTATTGTAAATACTAAAGTTTTAAAAGATGAGATTTTGACTGAGGAAAATCAGGAACAAATTAAAAATTTAGTTTCAGCATCTGCAGGACTTAATACTAAAGTAGTTGAAGTATCTGCTTTAGAATTTGCAGACAAAGCTGCTGGTTTTGATAAAATTTCATCAACTGATGAAAGTTCTTCATTTAATTTAATATTAATAGGTGGAATACTTTTAAGTTTTATAGCTATAATTTCAATAGTTGTTGTATTTATGAGAAAACGTGCTAAGGTAAGAGAAGTCGAATTAGAAGAAAAAGTTGAAAAACAACAAGAAGAACTTGATGAAATAACTACTCAAGAAGATGATGAGTCAAGTCCTAAATTTCAAATTAATAAATTTATCGACAAAAATCCAGAAGCAGTTGCTCAGTTGTTAAGATCGTGGGCAAATGAGGAGTAAGATAATATGGCTAAAATTAATGATTTAAGTGGAAAAGAAAAAGCAGCAATTTTGTTAATAGCGATTGGGCCTGAAAAATCAGCCCAAATTTTTAAAAATTTAAGTGATTCAGAAATTGAAGAATTAACTCTAGAAATTGCAAATATGAGACAAGTTGATCCTGAAACAAGAGAAAAAGTTTTAGAAGAATTTTATGAGATTTGTTTAGCACAAGACTTTGTTTCAGAAGGTGGTATTTCTTATGCAAAAGATGTTTTAGAAGAAGCTATGGGTTCTCAAAAAGCATTGGATGTTATAAATAAATTGACATCAAGTCTACAAGTTAAACCTTTTGAATTCGTTAGAAAAATTGATGCTTCACAGCTTTTAAACTTTATACAAAATGAACATCCTCAAACTATAGCTTTAATATTATCATATTTACCATCCCAACAATCATCTGCAGTAATTTCTGCATTACCACAAGATAAGCAAGCTGATGTAGCTGAAAGAATAGCAACTATGGATTCTACATCTCCAGAAGTTATTAAAGAAGTAGAGTTAGTTTTAGAAAAGAAGTTTGCTTCTTTAGCTACTCAAGATTATGCTTCTACAGGTGGTATAGATTCTATTGTTGAAATATTAAATTCTGTTGATAGAGGAACTGAAAAATATATTATGGAAACACTAGAGATAGATAATCCTGAATTAGCTGAAGAAATATCTCAAAAAATGTTTGTATTCGAAGATATTGCTAGTCTTGATAGTGTATCTATTCAAAGATTTATACGTGAAGTTGATAATGACGATATGACTGTTGCTTTAAAAGGTTCTACAGATGAAGTTAAAGATATTATTTTAGGTAATATGTCTTCTAGAATGTCAGAAATGATAGAAGAGGATATGGAATTTATGGGACCTGTAAGATTAAGCGATGTAGAAGAAGCACAACAAAAGATTGTTGGAATTATACGAAGATTAGAAGAAGCTGGAGAGATTATTATTGCTAGAGGTGGAGGAGATGAGTTAATTGTCTAAGATATTTAAATCGTCTCAAGTTACAATAGACTCAGAGAAATATATTTTAAAAAAAGATTTATTAAATATTAAAGAAAAAGAAGAAGATAAAGAATCTGACGATACTGATAAGTCCTTTGAAAATAACAAAGAAGATTTGCAAAAAGTTAAAATGGATATTTTGGAAGAAGCAAAAAAAGAATCTGATGAAATAATAGATGTTGCTCACAATGAAAAAAAAGAAATAATATCTAGTGCATATGATGAGGCAGAAAAAATAAAAAAAGAGGCTAGAGAAGAAGGATTTGAAGAAGGTAAAAAGGAAGGATTAAATTCTATAGAAAATTTAAAAAAACAAACTATAGATGAACTTTCTAAGAAAAAAGAAAATTTATTAAATGATTATAAAGAATTTTTTCAGACAAGAGAAAAAAAGCTTATTGAAATTATAAATAAATCAGTTGAAAAGATTTTAAATAAATCAATTGAAAAAGATAATGAATTAATTTTAAATTTAGTAAAAAAAGGTATAGATAAAGCTATACTAACTCCAGAAATTATAATTAGGGTTTCTTTAGAAGATTATGAAAATGCGCTAAATATTAAAAAAGATATTTTGGTATATTCATCTCAGATTGAAGAAGTTTCATTTAAAAAAGATGAATCATTATCTTCTGGAGATTGTATTATAGAAACTAAAAAAGGAAATGTAAATTTAAGTATAAAAAAACAAATGGATAAATTAGAAAATATATATAAAGAATTGATTGGTAGTTAATATGAGTTTGTTAGATAAATGCAAATATCACTTAGATGACGAAACTTTAATAGAATTTACTGGTAAGGTTACAAAAGTATTAGGTGTAATGATTGAAGCTAAAGGACCGATTTCAGAAATAGGTGAAGTATGTCATGTGTATAAAGTTAAGTCTAATGATTATATTTTAGCTGAAGTAGTTGGTTTTGGTGACGATATTATTAAATTAATGCCATTAGGTGATATGAAAGGTATTGCACCAGGATGTAAAGTAATGTCAACTAATAAAGAGTTAACAATTAAGGTAGGCGATTCTCTTTTAGGTAGAGTTTTAGATGGATTAGGAAATCCTATAGATGATAAAGGTAAAATTATAACTAAAGAAAAATATAATTCGGTAAATGAACCGCCAAATCCATTGGTTAGAGATAGAATAAAAAAACCATTACCTCTTGGAATAAAAGCAATTGATGCTGGTATAACAGTAGGTAAAGGACAAAGAATAGGAATTTTTGCAGGCTCAGGTGTAGGTAAATCTACTCTTTTAGGGATGATTGCTAGAAATACAGAAGCTGATGTTAATGTTATAGCATTAATCGGAGAAAGAGGTAGAGAAGTAAGAGAGTTTATTGAAAATGATTTAGGAAAAGAAGGTCTTAAAAGATCTGTCTTAATTGTAGCTACGTCTGATAAGCCTGCTTTAGTACGTGTAAAGGGAGCTTTGTTAGCTACTTCTGTAGCTGAATATTTTAGAGATAAAGGAAAAGATGTTGCATTAATGATGGACTCTTTGACTAGATTTTCTATGGCTCAACGAGAGATAGGTTTAGCAGTTGGAGAACCACCTGTTTCAAGAGGATATCCACCTTCAGTTTTTGCAATGATGCCTAAGCTTTTAGAAAGAGCTGGCAATTCAGATGTTGGTTCTATAACTGGACTTTATACAGTTTTAGTTGAAGGGGATGATTTTAATGAACCTATTTCAGATACAGCTAGAGGTATATTAGATGGTCACATCATGTTAGACCGTAGTTTGGCCGCTAAAGGATATTACCCTGCTATTGACATCTTAGATAGTATTAGTCGTGTAATGCCTAATATAATAAGCGAGGAGCATTTAAATGCTATAAATAAATTAAAAAGCCATTTGGCTACATATAGAGAAAGTGAAGATTTAATAACTATAGGCGCATATGAAAAAGGAAGTAATCCTAAAATTGATAAAGCAATTGAGAAAAAAGAAATTTATGATGATTTTTTAACACAAGGTATTACAATGAAAGCAGATTATGATAATACAGTTAAAAAATTAAAAGAAATAGTAAAGTAATGTGATATTTTATGAAATTCAATTTCAAATATGATAAGTTGCTTTCTTATAAAAAAGAATTAGAAGATGAAATAAAAAATGAACTTGCTATTGAAATTCAAAAGTTAACAAAATTAAAAAATAAATTAGAAGATATGAAAAAAAAGCAAAAAGAATATTTAAACTTTATTGATAAAGAAATTCATAAAAAAAATAAAGCTAGTTACTTAGTTCAAATAAATAATAATAAAATATATTTTTCTAAAGAAATAAACAAAATAAAAAATGAAATAAAAAATCAAAATAAAAAAATAAGTAAAAAAAGAAATGAATTAATGTTAGCTGTTCAAGAAACTAAAAAATTTGAAAAAATTAAAGAAAAAGATTTTGAAAAATTTGTAAAGGAATTTGAAGATAAAGAAGTTAAAGAAATAGAAGAAATTGTTAATTATAAAAATTTTGTCAAAAGTGGTGATTAAATGGGTAAAATAAAAAAAATATTAGGGGGGTTAATTGCTCTGATTATAATTATTGGTCTACCTTTAGTTATTTTTGGTTCAATTTATTATTTAAATGAAGATTTTCAACTTGAAGCGAATAATGTACTTCGAGATGCCCCTGGTTTTATAGGAGACTTTTTTAATAAAAAACCTACTAAAAATGAAAAAGAAACTGAAAAACTTAAGATAGCTGAATATATGTTGGATATTGACAAAAATAGAGCAGTTGATAAATTAGAAAAAATAAAAGTAGAAGATGAACAACTTTATGATGATATAGTAATTTATATGATGCGGGATAATCCTAATAGAACTAATGATATTTTAGAAATTATTAGATCACATGAAATTGATGATAATCTTATAACAAGCACTATTAATCAAATTGAAACTGAAAAAAATAATGAACTAGAACAAGAGGCAAATAATTTAAATAAACTTTCATTACCTTTGGCTAAAGAACAAATGGAAAGTACTATTGACTCATCCATAAATGGTTATTTAAAATTAGCTCAAGTGCTTTCAAATTTAGAAAATGAAAATATTGCTCGTTTAGTTGATGTTTTAGATGATAAAGACTTTATTAATGTTTTAAATAATTTTTCAAAAGATAAACGCCAAAAAATAAGAAATATTATTTCTGAAAAGAGAGTTAGACAAAATAATCTTAATAACATCATTGAACTTTATAAGTCTAAAAGTGATAAAGAATTAGCTACTCTTTTAGCACCTAATAGTGATTATTCTATGGATGATTTATCTTATATTTTTACAGGACTTGGACCTAAATTAGCAGGCGAAGTTTTAGCTGAAATTGAAAATGAAAAATTTATTGTTGAATTAACTGAAAAAATAAAAGAAAAGCAAATTTTAGAAAATGGTGAAGATAATTTATCTAACGATATTACTAAATCATTAAAGATATTTAGTCAATTTGACGATAATGTTAATGAGTTGACTGAGATGTATAAAATTATGGATCCTGCTAAAGTTGCTTCTACATTAGAAGAAATGATGCGTACCTCTTTAGATACAGAAATATATACATTATCTAATGGTGAGACTATTGAAATAACTAATGAAGATATAGCAATAGAAGTGTTAAATAATTTTAATCAAAACAAAAAATCTGAAGTAATTTCAAATATGACAGATGCTATGGCATCTCAGGTTAGTAAACAACTTAGTGTACCACGAGTTTATTAAAAGTTACATTTTGAAAGGAGGTGAATATGGAAAAGAGTGTAGGCTTTATAAAAAATAATCAAAAAGATAATTTACTTTCAACTAAAAAAACTAATAAAAAAGATTTCAAATCTAATGACAAAAAATTTGAGAATGTTTTTGATGATACTAAAAAGAAAGTTAAAAAAGATAATGAAACTAAAAACTCAACAAAAGTTGAAAATGATAAAGTTAAAAATGATAAAAACGTTGAGGAATCGATTAAAAATAATAGTGAGAAAAATAGTAATAAAGATAATAATAAAGTTAAAGAAGCTTCTAAGAAAAAATCAAATGAAAATGAAAAGGTATCTAAAGCAAAAGATAAGGTCGAAAGTAAAACTTTAGAACAAAAAGTTGAAGAATTGAAAAAAATATTAGAAAGCTTAGGTATTCAATTAGATGAATCTCAGATAATGAAATTAGCTAAAAATTTAAATGTTAAAGATTTTACTAATTTATCGAATTTGAAAAAATTAACAAATGAGGAGTTAGTTAATCATCTTAAAGATTTTAAAGGTTTTTTAAATCAACTTAAAAATAACTTAGAATCTAAGGATTTAGATATTCAAAAACTTAAAGCTAAGTTTGATGATTTATTGAAAAAGTTAGATGGTAAAATTAAAGAAATTAAATTGAAAGATCCTAAAACTGTTGTAAAAAAAGATTCAGTTGAAAAAACTTTGAAAAAAATGGTTAAAGAAGCTTCAAAAGTTGTTAATAAGGTTAAAGATAAAAGTCTTAAAAAATCTAATGAACTATCTAAAGATCAAAATAAAAATGTAGAAGTAGACAATAAAGAAAAAAATGTTGTAGAAACTACTAAGAAAGATACTGAAGATAATAAAAATAATGAAAACAGTAAAGGGAAAGATGCTAATAAAGAAATTTTAGCTAAAGTTAATCAGAAAAACAGTGAAGTTAAATCAGCTAATATTAAAACTAATTCAAATGAAACTAAAGTTGATTTTCAAAAGGATTTAGATTTTTATTTAAAGTCAAAAATTAATCAAAATAAAGAAATTTTTAGTCAAGTTAAAAATAAAATATCTACTCAATTAAATGAAAATGCTTCTGAAATGAAATTACAATTAAATCCTAAATCATTAGGAAAAGTAGATATGAAGATCTCAGTTGAAAAAAATGTTGTATTAGCAGAAATTGAAGTTGAAAATGCTATGGTAAAACAAGCTATTGAATCAAATTTAAATGACTTGAAAAATGCTTTATCTGAAAAAGGTTATAATTTAGATCAGCTAGATGTTTCTTTAGGAAATGAAGAGAACAACGAAGATTCATCAAATGGAAGTTTTTATGAAAGTTTATTTGAAAATGATAATTTAAGTGAAAATACAGATGAAATAGTAGAATTAGATCAATCACAAATTTTAAATATCATGAAAAAAAGACAAGTAGCATATTTAGGTTAGGAGGTGTTAGATGGAAATAACAGGTAGCTTAAATCAAGATCAAATTGATTATTTAGATAGTGTAGAAAATGATAAAGAAAATCAAAAGTTAAAAGAAAATCAAGAGCTAGGAAAAGATGCATTTTTAAAGATTTTAACTACTCAACTACAACATCAAGATCCTTTAGAGCCAATGGAAAATCAAGAAATGATAGCTCAAATGGCACAATTTAGTTCAGTTGAACAGCTTGGTCAAATGAATGATAATTTAAAAGAAAGTAAAAAGACCAATGAAGAAAAGTTAACGGCTTTAAATGAATCAATTACTAAGTTAAATAACAATATGGTTCAAAGTGAAACTGATAATAATGAAACTTTAAAAAGTGTTGAAGATAAGCTAGATCAATTAATTGACTTATTAGGATCAAATAATTCTTCAGAAGATAAGCAAGTTTAAGTTAGGTGATTATATGAAAAATATAAATAATGAATATATTGTTAATCGTAGTAAGGTTAAGGGTATAGATAATAAAAGTCAAAAGAAAAATAAAAATATTAACTCTAAAAAATCTTTTGAAGATGTTTTAAAAAAGATTAACCAAAATAAAAAAATTAAGTTTTCAAATCATGCTAAACAGAGACTAACACAAAGAAATATTAATTTAACTAAGGAAGATGTAAATAAAATAAGTAATGCTGTTAGTAAAGCTAAAAATAAAGGTGTTAAAGATGTATTAATATTAATGAATGATAATGCATTTATTACAAGTGTTAAAAATAATACAGTTATTACAGCTACTAATGGTAAGGATTTAAAAGAAAATGTATTTACTAATATAGATGGTGCAGTAATTATTTAAGCAGGACCTTTTAAGGATGCTTATAGCTTTTGACCGATTGATAAAGCTATTGCTGTTAGAGCAAAAGGAGGTTATTTTTATGATGCGTTCAATGTACTCTGCAGTGTCAGGGTTGAATATACATCAAACAAAAATGGATGTAGTAGGTAATAATATAGCAAATGTTAATACTGTTGGATTTAAAGGTTCAAATGTAACATTTCAAGAAGTTTTTTCTCAAACTGTAAAAGGTGCTGGAAGTCCAACTGAAGGAAAAGGTGGAACAAACCCACAACAAATTGGTTTAGGTGCTTCTATGGGTTCTATTACTGTAAACCAAGGTAAAGGTTCTACGGAAAGAACAGATAGATCAACAGATTTAATGATAGATGGCAATGGTTTTTTTATGGTATCAGATGATCCAAATGCTCAAAATAGATATTATACTAGAGCAGGTAACTTTGATGTTGATGAAGAAGGTAATTTAGTTAACGCTCAGGGTATGAAAGTACTTGATGAAGATATGAAACCAATAGTTATAAATAAATCAGCAACTAAAAAGGCTACACAATCTGAAGGTATTTATTTAGATGGAAATATTAATGTAAATCACGGTGAAGACACATCAGACGATCCTATAACAACTACAGCAGATGTATATGATTCTTTAGGTGATATTCATACTTTAAATGTTGAATTTGACGATCCAGCTTTAGGGGTTGAGATGAATCCAGGTGATTATGACAGTGGTAATCCTGAATTTGATCCTAAGTTTACTAATGAAGAGACTATACCAGAAGGTAAATATAATGCTGATGATCCTCAAGACTATTCTTTAAAGAAAATGACTATTACTCCACAAGAAGGTGATTTTTCAACTCCAGAGGATATACCTGATTTATATGCATTATTTAATGAAGAAGGACAAGTTGTTGATTTAGTTCAAGGCGATGGTATCGATCCAGAAGATAGTGATACTTGGACTGATTTTTCAAGTTATGATGGAACTTTTGAAATGAATTTAGATAAAGCTGATGATTTAGATTTTAAAGTTGACAGGAGTATATTTTTTAAACAAGGAAATGATAATAACGAAAGAGCACTTACACAATATTCAAAGGAAACAGATGCAAAGGCAGCAGAAGTAAAAG
>JBNJDJ010000038.1:0-18745 GCA_051744845.1 Bacillota bacterium | reverse complement strand
ATATTTTGTTTCTTTTTTTACTCCAGAAAAAGAAGTAAAGGTTGTTGAACCTGTAAAATTAAAAGATTGATACATAATTAATAAACCTAATAAAAGAAAATAACTGGTTTCAAAAAAAACATTATCACTAATTAGTTGAATTTCTTTACTTTTTAAAAAAATCAAGAAAGGTATAATAAGTATAATGGATTTCATTGAAAAACTTCTAAAAGGTAATATAGGTAATGTTAATGGAAAAATAATTGATCCAATAAATAGTGCCATAATAATTGAAGGCATCAAAGGTAATAGATCAACTTTAAAAATTTGTCTGATAACTAACGCAATAATCATAAAAACTAAAGCAAAGCTTAAGTTATGAATAAATTCAATAGGCGTTAAAACTAGCCTGTCAAAAAAATTAAATTTGACTTGTCGCATTTCTTCACTAGCTTTACCTGTATTTAAATATTCTTTTAAATCCTTTGCTCTTATAGGACCATAAGAGATATTAAATCCGGTAAATTCTTGAACTAAGTGAGGTTCCATACTGCTTGCTCCTAATTGAGGTAAAATAAGTTTTTTATGATTAACAAGTTTGCTTAAATTCCACTTTTCTACTTGATAGATTAGTTCTTTAGAACCAAAAGTGCCTTTTCCTCCGGCACACCAAACATTAATCCCTTTGGTATCTAAAATTAAAACCCAAATATTAGTTTCTTTTAACTTAGTTCTTAATGCATCAAAGGTCAACTTATAATTACAAGAAACAATTACTTGTGAATTTTTATCTGGCTGACCAATGGCATATAAACCACTAGGGATTTTATAGTTCATTCGATTTATTCCTAATCTTACTTTCAAAGTACCTAAATAATCTTTAACATGCTTATGAGTGCTTATTATAGGTATTTTTTTATTTTCAAATATAATCCAGTCTTCTATAATATGCTTTAATATATCATATGAAATAATTTCTTCATTTTCTTTTTCTAAGACATCTTTTTTCGTTAAGCCCTCTAAACTAGAGTTTTTTTCTTCTACAACTCAGTCACAGTCATTAAAAATATCTGACATAATCTGGTCCTTTCTATATAGATTAATATTTAATCTTTATTGAATTATATAATAAAGTGATGAAAGTTAAAAGTCTTATAAAATGAAAAACACCAAATATTTAAATCAAAAAGATTAATTTAACTAAATTTTAGTTTTATACTAATAATATGGTATTATTAAATATATAATAAATTATAAAAGATATCTAGGAGGATAAAAATATGTTAGATAATAAAAATACAGCACTTTTAATAGTAGATATGCAATACGGTGGCGGTGCACCAGATGGTTCATTAGTTCAAATGTTAAATGTTGATGTATCGAAACAAGAAGATATTGTTACACCAATAGTAAAATTAAAAGATTATTTTAATAAAAATAATATGTTAGTGATAAATATTAAGACAGAATATAAAGAAGATTTTTCTGATTGGGAAATGTTAGCAAAAAGATTTGAAGTAAAAAAACATAAACATTTTGTTAAAGGAAGCAAAGATGCAGAAATTATTCCACCACTTAAACCTAAAAAAGGCGAAGAATTAATTGTAAAAAACAGATGGGATGCTTTTTTTGATACAGACCTTCATAATACTCTGCAAGGAAAGAATATTGAAAATTTAGTTATTGTAGGTGCAGCAACGGATGTATGTGTATTAGAAACTTGTAGCTCAGCATTTGCTTTAAATTATAATTGTATTGTTCCAATTGAAACAACAGCATCATTTACTCCAAAAAGAAAAGAACTAGGATTAGAGATATTAAAATTTGGAAGAAGTGAAGTGATTAAATTAGATGATCTTTATAAAAAAATATAGATAATTAAGCCATTAGTTTTATGTTTGGTGGTTTATATATTTTATGATTTTTTTTAGAATGAATATATATAAAAATAGATGATTATACTATGTTTACGACAACTATCCTAACACGTATGGATATAGCAAAGCTAAAGAAATTTAAGGTCTTAGATAAAATTAAACAAAATCAATGATTTATCACTTTTAATAAAAAAATCAAACTGATATAATCAAAAAAGCTTAAAATATATTGAAAGGAATAATTAATGACTATTTTATATTATGACTGTAAAAGTGGAATAAGTGGAGATATGAATTTAGGTGCTTTAATAGACTTAGGTGTAGATCAAGATTATGTAAAAAATGAATTAAATAAATTAAAAATAAATAATGAGTTTGAATTAGATATTAAAAAGGATAAAAAAATGGGTATTACAGGTACAAAAGTAACTGTTAAGTTAAAAGATGATCTTGAAGATAATAACCATGAACATTCTCATGATGATCATAATCACGACCACCTGGGTCATACTCATGACCATAATCATAATGAAAATCATGGAAAACATCGTAATTTTAAGATGATTAAAAATATGATTTTAGAAAGTGATTTAAATGATAATGTAAAGAAAATGAGTGTTGATATTTTCTATGAAGTAGCAATGGCTGAGGGAAAAGTACATGGGAAACCATTAGAAGAAGTTCATTTTCATGAAGTTGGAGCAATAGATTCAATAGTAGATATAATTGGTGGAGCAATATGTATAGATTACTTAAATATTGATAAAGTAATTTCTTCTCCTTTAGAATTAGGTGGTGGATATGTTAACTGTGCCCATGGGAAAATACCAGTACCTGCCCCAGCTACACTTGAGATTTTGAAAGATGTTCCAGTAAAAATGGGTCTTGTTGAATCAGAAACTACAACGCCAACTGGTGCAGCAATTTTAAAAGCTGTAGCAAATGAATTTACTAAAAAGAAAGCTTTAACAGTAAAAAAAATTGGATATGGAATAGGAAATAAAGATTTTAATGTACCAAATGTATTAAGAGTATACCTAGGAGAGTCTAAGTCAGAAAACTTAAAAAAAAAGAGCAAATAATTATTGAAACTAATATTGACGATATGAATAGTGAGTACTATGAGCATATTGAAAAACAACTTTTTAATAAAGGTGCATTAGATGTTTATAAGACTCCTATAATAATGAAAAAAGGAAGACCGGCTGTTAAATTGTCTGTTTTGGTAGATTATGAAAAAGTATTAAAAATAGAAGAGAGTTTATTTAGGCTTACAACAACAGGTGGTCTTAGAAAGTATAAAGTTGATAAAGTCATGCTTAATAGAAAATTTGAAAAAGTAAATACTAAATATGGAAAGGTTAATTTAAAGAAATTCTATTATAAAGGTGAGTGTGTATCTTTTAAACCTGAGTATAGTGAATGTATACAGTTAGCAAAAGAAAATAATTGCTCAGTTAAAGAGATATATAATGAAATTAATAAAGGAAAGATAAATGAATAAAAAATATGAAGAATTATTGTCTTACATTAAAGAATATGAAAAAATCGCAATTGCATTTTCAGGAGGAGTTGATAGTACTTTTGTAGCTAAAGCTGCTTATGATGCTTTAGGGAGTAACGCTTTAGCTATTACGATTGATTCTCCTTATATTCCTGAGTGGGAAATCAAGGAAGCTAAAAGTTTAGCGAAAACTATTGGGATTAAACATGAGATTTTAAAAGTTAGTGAAATTCCAGAAGTTATAAAAAATAATCCTGAAAATCGATGTTATTTATGTAAAAAGGAAATTTTTAATCAAATAATTAGTTTTGCTAAAAATAGAGAAATAAATACAATATTTGATGGATCAAATTTTGATGATACAAAAGATTATAGACCAGGTATGGTTGCATTAAAAGAATTAAAGGTAAAAAGTCCTTTGTTAGATTTGAAATGGACTAAAGATATGATTAGAAAAGCATCGAAACTATTAAATCTAGAAACTTGGGATAAACCAGCTTATGCTTGTTTATTAACACGGATACCACATGGTGTAAAATTAATTAATGAAGATTTAAGATTAATTGAAAAAGCAGAAGTTTACTTAATGGATAAAGGAATTAAAAGTCTAAGAGTAAGAAAACATGGTGATTTAGCAAGGATAGAAGTAGCTCGTGATGAACGATATAAACTTTTTGATGAAAAGTTATTAGATGAAATTTCTTTTAAACTTAAAGAAATTGGTTTTAAATACGTTGCATTTGAGGCAGGCGGATATAAAATGGGAAGTTTAAACAAAAGAGGTAGTAATGAATAAAGAAGAAATTAAAAAATTATTAGAAAGTGTAAAAGAAGAAAAAATTTCTTTAAAAGAAGCTACTGAAAAGTTAGAAAATTTACCTTTTACCGACTTAGGTTTTGCTAAAATAGATAATCATAGAGAAATGCGTGTTGGATACCCTGAAATTATTTATTGTGAACAAAAAACAGTTAAACAGGTTAGAGAAATCATTTTATTTATGAATGAAAAAGGGGAAAATATTTTAGCAACTAGGGCTTCTAAAGATATGTATAATGCTATAAAGGATGATATACCTTTAGCTAAATATAATGAATTAGGAAGAACCATTGTTGTTAAAAACAAATTATTAGAGGTATCTGATGATTTTATTGCTATTGTTGCAGCAGGTACGTCAGACCTACCTGTTGTTGAAGAAGCAAAAGAGACTGCTCAAATTTTAGGAAATAAAGTAGAAACATTTACTGATGTTGGTGTTGCAGGTATTCATAGATTATTTGGCTCTATTGAGAGAATCCGGCAGGCAAAAGTAGTCATAGTTGTTGCAGGTATGGAAGCAGCTTTAGCTAGTGTCGTTGGAGGCATGGTTGATAAACCAATTATCGCAGTACCGACAAGTGTTGGATATGGAACAAGTTTTAATGGCGTAGCTGCGTTATTATCTATGTTAAATAGTTGTGCTAGCGGCGTAAGTGTAGTTAATATTGACAATGGATTTGGTGCAGCCTATAATGCTAGTATGATTAATAAATTATAAAAAGAAATTGGAAATCAAAAAGTAATAATATTTAATAGTAATTAAAAGCCTCTTTGAGGCTTTTTTAAATTAATTAAAAAATATTAAATAGCTTAACAAACAAAAACATGTTTGATATACTAAGTTTAAAGAAATTAATTATAAATTGTTAGGAGATAAATAAATGAAGAAGTTATTTATTGCAGAAAAGCCAGATGTGGGAAAAGAATTATCCAAATTTTTTGGTAAAAATATAAAAAAGAAAAATGGACATATAGAAGGAAAAAATTATATTTTTACCTGGGGATATGGACATATTTTAGAGCTTTTAATGCCTAATGAATATAATAAAAAATTTAAAAAGTGGAGATTGAAAGATTTACCATTAATACCACCTAAATATAAACATAAAGTATCTAATGGTAAAAAGGAACAATTTAATATAATTAAAAATTTAATTCATAGAAAAGATGTTAATGAAATAGTAAATGCATGTGATGCAGATAGAGAAGGAGAATTAATTTTTAGATTAATATATTATTATTCTAGACCTCCTAAAGAAACTAAAGTAACAAGAATGTGGTTTGATACAAAAGAAAAAAGTGAACTTATTAAAGCTTTTGATAATAGAAAAATAATAGATGAATTTGATAACTTATATGATGAAGCAGTCACTAGATCAATAATTGATTGGTCTATGGGAATTAATTTTTCAAGACTCTATAGTATATTATATCCTGATACTTATAGTGTAGGAAGAGTACAAACACCGACACTTAAACTAATAGTAGATAGAGAATTAGAAAGAAAAAAATTCAAACCTAAAAAGTATTTTGAAATAAAAGGAGTATTTGAAAAACAAAAAGCTAAGCTTTATAAAAATGGAAAAGTTTCTAACACAAAACTTTTTGATTTAGAAAAAGGGAAGTTATTATTTAAAAAATTAAAAAACTCAAAAGATAAAGCATTAATTAAAAAATTAGCTAAAAAAAGGAAAAGGAAAAAAATACCTAGATTATATGATTTATCTTCTTTACAGCAGGCTGCAAATAAAAGATATAATTATAGTCCTAAATCAACTTTAAATACAGCACAAAGATTATATGAAAAGCATAAGCTACTTTCCTATCCTAGAAGTGATAGTAGATACTTAAAAAATGCTATGAAAGGTGAAATTTCATCGATATTTAATGGTATAGAAAAAACAATAGGAAATAAAATTACAAAAGAAATAAAGACATCAAATTTAAAGTTTAGCTCAAAAAACTTTAACGATAAAAAAGTTGATGCCCATAGAGCTATTACTCCAACAGCTACAACTAAAAATATTAATAGATTATCAAATAGAGAAAAAAATATCTATAAATTAGTAGCTAATAGATTTTTAGAACAATATATGGGTGATTACTTATATGATTTGACTAAAGCTTATATTTTATTTGAAGAAAATCATTTTTATACTAAAGCATCTCAAGATGTTGATTTAGGTTGGAAAAAAGTAGATTCAAAGACAAAAGAAAATACCTTACCTAAAAGTTGGGAAGAAGGTAAATCAATTAAAAAAGATGATATGATTTTATTAAAAAAGAAAACTAAACCAAAGCCAAGATATACAGGTCAAACTATTATTAAGTCTATGAAAAAAAATAACCTAGGTACTCCTGCTACTCAAGCAGATATTATTGAAAAGTTAAAAAAGAAAAAATATATTAAAAAGAGAAAAAAAAGATTTATAGCTTTAGAAAAAGGTATTATTTTAATCAAAGAAATTGTAGATGATAAAATAAAATCTATTGAATTAACAAAATCAATGGAAACTCAGCTAAAAGCTATAAGAAAAGGTGAATATACTAGAGATGAATATATTGAAAAAGTTCATTCATATGTAACTACAGTTATAAAAAATACAGAAGTTAATGATAAATTAAAAAATAAATTATATAAAAATGATAAAAGAAATTATAATAAAGAAAAAATAGGAAAATGTCCTATTTGTGAAAGTTCAGTATTTGAAAGTAAAGTCAACTTTTATTGTTCTAATAATGACTGTAAATTTGCTTTATGGAAAAAAGATAATATATGGAAAAAATTCAATAGAACTATCACAAAGAGAAGAGCTAAAATCATTTTAAAAAATAAAAAAATTAAAATAAAAAATATTGGGACCTTTAACTTAATTATTAATCCAAAAGAAAGTAAATATTTAACTAGTTGGGATATTGATTTTAAATAGTTTAAAAAGAGAAAAATTAAAAACTTCATTTTAATAAAAAAGTATTATTAAAATGGAGTTTTTAAATATGATTATAATTAAATATATAAACTATAATAAACAGAATTGAATTTTAACTTTGTTACAAGTATATTACAAAACGAATTAATACTTGCAAAAATTAAAAGTTTTAGTATAATAATTTCAGGTATTAGATTATATTATATAAAAAGGAGGATAAAATGATTTTAATTAATGTAGCATTAAATGAGGGGGCAACTAAATAGAAGTATAACAACCAGTTAGTTTAAGAAGTATTCAAATCTGTGATTTTTAATGCAAACAATTGAATATAAGTAGTTTACTATAGGTTGAAGACTGTAGTTTTTTTATTTTTTGAAACTCAGTCAAAGTACTATGGTTTTTTTATATTAAAAATTTCCATAGGAATAGGCCTATTTTTTATTTTTTGATAAGGGGGATTAAAACCAATGGAAAAAATTAAGTTATTATATAAATATACTAAGAAAGATAAAAAAATGTTTTTACTTTCCTTCTTTTCGATTATTATTGCAACATTAGCAATGATGGTTACACCAATTATTATTAAATATACAATTGATTCGGTAATTGGAAACAAAGAAGTTGAGACATTTAATATATTTACAAAATATTTAGATAAAGATTTATTAAAAATATCTTTAGTTATTATAGGGATTACATTAGTCCGAAGTGCTTTTCAGTTTTTTAAAGGCTATACAATTGCGATTGCAAGTCAAAGGTCAGCAAAGCGGCTAAAAGATAAGTTATATAGTAGGATTCAACACTTTACTATGGATGTACATACTAAAAAGAATTCAGGCGATATTATGCAAAGAGCAACATCAGATGTTGAAATGGTACGTAAATTTTTAGGTATTCAATTAGTTGAAATTGTAAGAATTATTATTATGGTAGTTATTATTGGTTCGTTAATGTTTAGTCTTAACGCAAAACTAGCTATTTATGCAGTTATTTTAATACCAATTGTTTTAGGATTTTCAACAGTTTTTTTCTTAAAAGTTAAAAAGATTTTTAAGATTTCAGAAGAAGCAGAAAGCGAATTAACCGATGTATTACAAGAAAATTTATCAATAGTTAGAGTTGTAAAAGCATTTAATAATCAAGATTTAGAAATTGATTTATTTGAAAAGAAAAATAAAATGTTTAGAGATAAAACTTATCGATTAATTCGAATACTTGCTTCATTTTGGGCAGCTTCAGATTTTCTTTGTTATTTACAAATTATGGTTGTTGTTGCAGTTGGTTCTGTTATGGCAATAAATAATGAAATCACCTTAGGTACTTATGTAGCTTTTACTACTTACTCAGGTATGATAGTATGGCCTATCCGTATTCTTGGTAGAATTTTAAGTGATTTAGGAAAAGCTTTAGTAGCTATTGAAAGAATAGATGAAGTTTTAAATTTCAAAGTTGAAGAAAATTACGATACATTAACTACATTTAGAAATGAGATAGAAATCAAAGATTTAAACTTTGCTTATGAGAATGATTTAGTTTTAAAAGATATTAATTTAAATATATCTAAAGGAGAAACAGTAGGAATCTTAGGAAAAACAGGTTCAGGAAAAACAACTTTAATAAAATTATTATTAGGTTTTTATCCATATAAAGGAAGTATTACTATAGATTCTAAGGAAGTTAAAAAAGCTAATAAAGAGCATTTAAGAAAACATTTTGGAGTTGTTTTACAAGAACCATATCTTTTTGGTAAATCTGTTAAAGAAAATATTGGAATATCAAGTGATAATTTGACTAAAGAAGATGTTATAATTGCAAGTGAAATTGCAAATATTAGATCTAATATAGAAGAGTTTAAAGAAAAGTACGATACTCTAGTTGGAGAAGACGGGGTATCTTTATCTGGTGGACAAAAACAGCGATTAGCTATTGCAAGAGCATTAATTAATAAGCCAGAGATTTTAATATTAGATGATTCTTTAAGTGCTGTTGATAATGAAACAGATATGATTATTAGAGAAAATTTAAAAGAAAATTATAACGATATTACTCAAATAATTATTTCTCATAAAGTATCATCAATTATAAAAGCAGACAAGATAGTTGTTTTAGGAGATGGAGAAATTAAGCAACGTGGGAACCACGAATCTTTAATGAAAGAGTCGGGTTTTTATAAAGACACATATAAAATGCAAAGTTTATCAAATGATTTATTAGAAGAAATGAGTTTGTAAATATAGATATAAAGAGTGGTGAAAAAAATGGAAACTACAAAAGAAGATATTAGGAAGTATAATTTAGATATTTGGAAAAAGATAATAGGACATTTAAAAAGTTTAAAAAAGGAAATTATTTATGTTATTTTATCAATGTTTGCTATTGCAGGCTTAGAAATAGCAGTTCCTTTTATGTTAAAACAAGCAATAGATAGATTTATTGTACAAAAAAGTTTAGAAGGATTTGAAATATATTTAATAAAGTATTTTTTGATAATATTAGCTATTTCATTATTAGTTTATTTTTTCATTTTACAAGCAGGTAAAATAGAAATGTGGTTAAGTTATATATTAAGAAAAAAGGCCTTTAATAAGCTACAAGAACTATCACTTTCATATTATGACAAAAAGCCTAAAGGAAAAATAATTGCTAGAGTTATCTCTGATGTTAGAAAACTTGCTCCAGCAGTAGCATGGGGATTAGTTGATTTAATTTGGGGACTTTCTTTTATGCTAGGAACAATTGGGATTATGTTATATATTAATTTCCGTTTAGCAATAATTGCATTATCAATTGTCCCAGTACTTGTATTTATTAGTTTTAAGTTTCAAAAACAGATCTTAAAAGCTTTTAGAATTGTAAGAAAGCTTAATTCTTCTGTTACAGGAGCTTTTAGTGAAGGAATTTCAGGTGCTATAACATCAAAAACTTTAGGTATTGAAGAAAAAAACACATCAGAATTTAAGAAACTAAGTGATAAAATGAAAAATAAATCAGTACATGCATATTTTGTTTCATCTATGTATATGCCATTAGTTTTATTTTTTGGTATGATTGGAACAGTTTTAGCACTTAATTTTGGCGGACAAGCAGTAATGAATAAGGTTATTACTTATGGAACTTTAGTACTTTTTATTACCTATACTCAAAAACTTTTCCAACCGATTCGTGAGCTATCGCGTATTTTTTCTGAGTTATTATCGGCTCAAGCAGCCGGAGAAAGAATTATCGAATTATTAGAAGAGCCAATTGATGTTAAGGATACAGAGTTTGTTAAAAAAATATATGAACAAAAGCATGAAACGGTTGATTCAATAAAAGGTGAAGTGATTTTTGATAAACTTAATTTTAGTTATAAAAAAGGAGAGCCAGTTTTAAGTGATTTTAATTTGAAAGTAAAAGCCGGTGAAACAATTGCTTTTGTTGGTGAAACAGGTTCTGGTAAAAGTACAATTGTTAATTTGTTTTGTAGATTTTATGAACCTACTGAAGGCAAGATATTAATTGATGGAAAAGACTATCGTAAAAGAAGTTTAAAATGGTTACATTCAAAACTTGGATATGTTTTACAAAACCCTCAATTAAAAAACACTACTATTAGAGAAAATATACGTTACGGTAAAATAGATACAACTGATGAAGAAGTTATAGAAGCTGCTAAATTAGTTAATGCACATCAATTCATCCAAAAACTTGATGGTGGTTATGACTTTAATGTTGGTGAAAATGGAGGTATGCTATCAACAGGACAAAAACAATTAATTTCTTTTGCAAGAGCTATAATAAGTAATCCTAAATTTTTTGTTTTAGACGAAGCAACAAGCTCTATTGACACAGAAACAGAGGTTATTATTCAAAAAACTATTAATGATTTAATTGAAAATAGAACGAGTTTTATAATTGCTCATCGTTTATCTACTATTAAAGATGTAGATAGGATTATATATTTAGAAAATGGTGAAATCTATGAGATGGGAACTCATAATCAATTATTAAAAAAGAAAGGTAAATATTATAAGTTATATAAAAAGCAATTTGATTTATAAAACCTATTAGATATATCAATGTTTGAATATATATTAAGTGGGTAATAAAAAAATGAAAGATAAAATATTGAATAAAGGAGGATTTATATGCCATTAGAAGAAATATTAAGTAATCCAATTAGTGAATATAAAGATTCATTTTTAAATGATTTTTTTGGTAAAGGAAGACAGTCTCATAAGCGTCAAAACTGTCCCCCTGTTAATATTTATGAAACTAATCAAGATTATACACTCCAAGTATTTGCTCCTGGTCTTAAAAAAGAGGACTTTGGAATTCACATTGGAGAAAATAGCATAGAAGTTAGTGTGGATAAGAAAAAAGAAGAAAAAAACTTAAAACATAAAGAGTTTTCTTATGATTGCTTAAATAGAAAATTTAAGCTTCCAGAAAATGTTCATACTGATAATATTTCGGCAAAATATGAAGATGGACTTTTAAAGATTGTATTACCGAAGAAAAAAGTAGTAGATGAAAATAAAAAAACTATTCCAGTAAAATAAGTTAATATCTAGCTTAAATTAAAAATAATCTGATTAATTTCAGATTATTTTATTATAAAATATTTAATTAAAACTAAAATAGCAATATGTCCTGGATAAAATAAATATCCTATCCATTTATTTAACTTAAAAGAGCTATCTATATTTTTAAATATATATATGAAAAATAACGAAAAAATACTTCTAGCTTGGAAAAAATAACCACTAAGATTTAGTAAATTATTATTAAAAAATATAAGTAATATATTTGATAAAGATTTTGTTTCTAAATAATTCAAATGATAATTAAAAGCATATCCAAAATTTAAAATAATAAAACTTATTATTAGCTTAATAGGTTTATCTTTAAACAAATGAAAGATAAGAACTAAAAGAATACCATATGCTCCGTATTCTAAGCCA
This sequence comes from Bacillota bacterium, assembly GCA_051744845.1. Lineage (GTDB taxonomy): Bacteria > Bacillota > Clostridia > Peptostreptococcales > Acidaminobacteraceae > JBNJDJ01. The sequence goes on along the minus strand of JBNJDJ010000038.1, from coordinate 6,692 downwards.
CCTTTAGGAAAAAAAGTGGATAATTGATTATCAAATATTAAAATAAAAAACATAAATATAATAGAAATAATTGAAAAAAGTATATATTTTAGATCTTTTTTTTCAATAAATAAAGTAAAATGTTTTTTTGCATTATCATATAAATAAATAAAAATTAAAGAAATACCAAGAGTAAATAAGATATTTAATTTAAATGGATTAAATTTAAGTTTTGGATTAAAAAATGAATAAGGTATATATGTAATTAATCCAAAAATAAATAATCTAATTATATAATTTCTTAAATTTGATGTTTTACTATATCCAATTGATAAGTGATAAGCAAAAATTGGAAATGCCATTCTTCCAATTGTTCTAAAAAGTAAAATATTTGGAAAAAACAAATATCCAATATGATCGATTAACATAGTAAACATTGCAAATAATTTTAGTAAATCATTACGATTTGAATTATTGCTTTTCTTAGTTTGTACAAATAACATAAATTCTCCTTAAAAAATTTTGATCTTTATATTATTATATATTAATAATAAATGATATACTAATACTTAATCTATTTATTTAATAGATTTGAAGAAAAAATTTTAAAAAGTTGAATATCTTTTTGGAATTTTTCCATAAAAGATTTTGTTACTTTTTTATTAATTTGGGTAATTAATAATTTGAAGATATATATTAAATTATTAACCTTTTTAGATTATTTTGTAAGGAAAATGGTGAAAGTATGAATTTTAATAATAAATATTTCAAATATACAATATGGATACTAGCAGTTGTTTTAATTAGCTATTATTTTAGACAGTTAACTTTTATTACTAATTTTATAAAAACTATTGTAATGTTTACAGCTTTACCAATTCTTTTGGCAAGTTTCTTTTATTATTTATTAAGACCATTAGTAAGATTTTTAGTAAATAAGAAGTTTAATAAATCATTAGCTGTTATAAGTGTATTATTAATTGTTGTTGCCTTAATATCGATATTAATAATATTTGCCGGAAGTGCTATTATTGAAGATTTTAGCAGTTATTATAAAACAATTTTAAATTATTTTCAAAAAGCACCAGAAAATCTACAAAAATTACTTAATCAATATGGCTTTCAGCAATCTCTTTTAGAAGATATACAAAGTAATTTATTAAATGCTTCTCAAACTGTTTTTAATACTATTAGAGAAGAAATGTCAGGATGGGTATCAAATGTTACTAAATTAGGTACAATTATGATATTAATTCCAATAATTGTGTTTTTCTTATTAAAAGATGACTTATTATTTTATAATAATATTAAAAAAATAATACCATCAAAATATAAAAATCGCGGGATAGTAATTTTAAAAGAAATTGATAATCTTTTACAAACTTATTTTTTAAGTCAGATAGTAGTTGCTGGTATATTAGGTGTTTTGACATATAGTGGTTATTTAATTATTGGACTTCCCAATGCATTGTTTTTAGCAACCTTTACAATGTTTTTGTCAATTATCCCATTAATAGGACCTTTTATTGGTATATTGCCAGCAATATTTATTGGGTGGACTGTAGGTCCATTAATGATTTTGAAAGTACTTTTAGTTTTAGTGATCACTCAACAACTTGAAGGAAATGTGGTTAGACCTAAGGTTATGGGTAAACGTCTTAATATACATCCTATGGTTATAATATTCTTAGTGATTATAGCTGTTACATTATATGGATTTATAGGAGCTTTTTTTGCAATACCACTTTATGGTGTATTAAGGATAATTATTAAAAATTTAATTAAAGTTAGGTCAAAAGGTTCAAAAAGGATTTGATTTTTTAAGGATAGGTGATTAAAATGAAAGGTAAAAACATTTTGATAGTTTTAGTTATTTTGAGTTTATTTGTTTTAGTATCATGTCAAGGTTCTGAACCTAGTGATAATGATACTGAAACAGCAGTTGAAAAAGAGACTACAGATGAAATGATTGAGTTAACTTCAGAAGAATTAAGTAAGTATGATGGTAAAGATGGTAGTAAAGCTTACGTAGCAGTTGATGGAATAATATACGATGTTACTAGCCTTAATGCATGGCAAAATGGGATGCATAATGGAGTTACTGCAGGTAAAGATTTAACAGATGAAATTAAAAATGATTCACCACATGGGACATCAAAGTTAAGTAAAGCTAAAAAAGTAGGTAAATTAGTTGAATAATAGAAAAAAGCTTCTCAATTAAGAGAAGTTTTTTATTTAAATATATAATTATCAAATATAAAATAGAAATTAAGATAATTAATTGCAAAAAAGATACAATTGATTTTATAAATTATTAATTAGTAGATTGAAAAAACTTAACTTAATGTAACATTTTGGATTTATTAAGTTTGGTTTGATACTCTAACTGTAGAGTTTATATACAAAATATAATTTTGTCTCGAGGGGGGAGATAAATGGAAGAAAAATAACAGTTAGAGAAAGTTTTTTCATCTAAAGATATTTTTGCTTTAGCCTTTGGTGCTATGATAGGTTGGGGATGGGTTGTATTAACAGGTTGTTGGTTAGAAATAGGCGGTTCATTAGGTTCTATAGTAGCTTTTATTATAGGCGGATTAATGATTTTAGCAATTAGTTTAACATATGCTGAACTAACTTCAACATTTCCTGAAAATGGTGGTATTACAATTTTTACCGAAAAAGGACTTGGAGAAAAAGCATCTTTTATAAGTACATGGGCAATAATTCTAGGATATATATCTGTAGTAGCTTTTGAAACAGTTGCATTTCCATCAGTTATTCAACATTTATTTGAAATAGAAAATTTTGGTACAAAACTTTATCAAATAAATGGATATAACGTAGAAAGTATATGGCTACTTTTAGGAGTTAGTAGTTCTATAGTAATTACATTAGTTAATTATTTTGGCGGTAAAAATTTAGCTGCCATTCAAAGTTTAGTAACAGTTTTTATTGTAATAGCAGGCTTATCTTTAATAACTGGAGGAATTGTTAAAGGTGACTATTCTAATGCAAAACCTTTATTTTTAAATGGAGCTAAAGGGATATTATCCGTTGCAATAATGACACCTTTTATGTTTTTAGGATTTGATGTAATTCCACAAGCAGCATCAGAGATGAATGTAGAAAGTAAAAAAATAGGAAGCTTATTAGTTTTATCAGTTGTTATGGCTTTATTATGGTATATTGGAATTATTTTTGCAACATCGTTAACATTAAATCAAAATGAAATTATTTCATCAAATTTAGTTACAGCTGATGCAATTTATCGAGTATTTAACGGAAGCAAAATTGCTAGTAAACTTCTCATTATAGCAGGTATTGGAGGAATTATAACAAGTTGGAATTCATTTTTTATAGGTGGTTCAAGAGCAATACAAGCTTTAGCTAAAAAGAAACAATTGCCGAAGTTTTTAGCAAAGACACATACTAAATACAAAACACCATCAAATGCTATTTTATTAGTAGGTGGTATATCTACTTTAGCACCGCTTTTAGGCAAACCAATGCTTACTTGGTTAGTTAATTCTGGAAGTATTACTGTAATTTTTGCATATTTAATGGTAGCTTTATCATTTTTATCTTTAAGAAAAAATAGACCTAATTTAGAAAGACCTTATAAAATAAAATATCCTAAATTAATTGGATATACAGCAGTTTTAATGACAAGTTTATTAATATTAATGGCTTTACCTGGATTTCCATCGGCTTTATCTTTTATAGAATGGAGTATTGTCATAGGTTGGTTTATCTTTGGGTATTGTTTTTATTTTTCTCAAAGACATAATTTTTTTAATTTTCAAATTAATTTGAAAGATTAATTGTTTGGTTTTACTGTAGAAATTCATATTTAAATATTATAAATTATATAAATAACTTATAGATTTAAAATCTATGAGTTATTATTTTTTTTGAAAAAATTGATAAATTTACAAAATTATTTTAACAAAGATTTTACGTTTAATTTACAATCTAAACTAATAAGACTGTTATGATTAAAATGTATCAATTAATCTTATAATGAAATTGATTGTGGAGGATAAAATGGAATCAAATATTGAAATTAAAAAAAAGTTTTCAAAATATACTGATGCTGCATTAAATTTTTTAAAATCAAAAAATGTAAATAAAAGCAATAAGTTGAATTTAAGTTTCTTAGGTTTAAATAAGATAAAAATAAAATGGAAATTATTATTAATGGTATTAATAACAACGGTAATTCCTATTTTACTTTTGAGTATAGTGTTTGTAAATAGTATTAGTAACAATATTACTAATGAGATATATAAAAGCAACCAGTTATTTACAACAATGACTCAAGAAAGAATTGATAATTATTTTTCATCAAGACAAGGTGATGCAAAACTATTAGCCGAATCAAGAATTATGCGAGAAGGTATTGAAAAGTTAAATACTTTTGATGCAACAAATTCTGAAAAAAAGGAGATTAATGAGAATTTCAATCATATTTTAAATACTGCTATAGATAAGTATTCTTATACAGATATTATATTGACTAATAAATATAAAGAAGTAATATATTCATTAAATTACGATCCTTTAGATATGGGTCCAGTAGTTTCTACAGGAAATGTAATAAAAAAAGCTAGCGAAGGAAAACAAAGTTGGTCTAATATATTTAGAAATTCATTTATAGACGATAATATAATGATTCTTTCTACTCCAGTTTATGGATATGAAAATTCTAAAGAAGTAATTGGGACTTTAAATGTAATTTTAAATCAAAAAGCTATTAATAAAATTGTTCAATCAGGTATTGATAAGATAGGAAAAACTGGTAATGCTTACTTAGTTAATGAAAAAGGAGTTTTATTATCAAATACTATAAATGGCGATTTCAAATCAAAAGGTGTATTAGAAAAAAAGATAGATACATTAGCTACAAAGAAATTATCTAGTGCATTAAAAGAAGAAAAAATGGATTTTAATGAAACTTTTTCATATAAAGGATATACAGGCGAGAATGTAATAGGAACATTATCACTGGCTAAAATAGGTGATGAAATAACAGGTTTAGTTATAGAAGTAAAATCTTCAGAAGCTTTAGCTAATGTAAATACTTTAAAAAACAGATTGATAATAATAGTAGCAATTATCTTATTAATAAGTGGAATTATTGCTTTAGTTTTATCAAAAAATATTGAAGCTCCAATTGAAAATATAATAAAAATAACAGATAAAATTGCTAATTTTAATTTAAATATTAAAAATAGAGAAAAGCTAGGAAAAAGAAAAGATGAAATAGGTAATCTTGAAAAAGCTATTTTAAAAATTAATGATAATTTTAAAAATATAGTACAAAATGTAGAGTCTTCTATTAAAGAGGTAAGTTCAGCTGCTTCAGAAGTAAAAGAAACAGTTGAAACTTCAACTGAAATATCTCAAGGGATATCAAGTGCAATGGATGAAATTTCAAAAGGAGCTATGGAACAATCAAAAAATACAACTGAATGTTTTAATGAAACTAATGAATTAAGTAAAATAATTTCAAAAGATAGAAAAAAGCTAGATGGGCTTATGAATTTAACATTAGAAGTAAATGAAATGGTTGATTCTGGTAAAAAAGATATTAATTTATTAAAAGATATAACTGAAAAATCAAGAAATACAAATAAAAAAGTAAAAGAAAGTATTTTGTTAGCAAATGAAAATTCAACCAAAATAGAAGAAGCAACAGAATTTATCCAGTCAATTGCTAAAAAAACAAATTTATTAGCTTTAAATGCATCAATTGAAGCAGCAAGAGCTGGTGAACACGGTAAAGGATTCGCAGTTGTCGCTAAAGAAATTAGAGAGCTTTCTGACCGTACAAAGGAAGCTTCAGAGTTAATTGGAGATATTACTGAAGAGTTAAAATCTGATAATTTAGAAGTTAATGATAGATTAGAAACTTTAATAGATATATCTGAAAAACAAGAAGAAAGGGTAATTGAAACTAATGAAAGTTTTAATAAAATTGATAATTCAATAAAGAGAGTAAGAAAAATGGAAAATGAACTTAGAGATTCAAGTTATTTAATTAAGGAAAAAACTGAATCTGTAGAAAGTATGATTGAACTTCTTGCTTCATTAGGAGAAGAAAATTCAGCTAGTACTGAACAAGTTCTTGCTTCAATAAGAGAACAAAATAAATCTATACAAAAGGTAAGTCATGTAACTTTAGACCTTGGGCATTGCTCAACTGAACTACATAAATTAGTAGACCATTTTCAAATAAAAAGTACTTAAAAATCGACTTAACATAAATCTAACATTTCCATAACATAAGCTTAAAAGGTATAAATTAGTATTATAAGTGTAGTAAAGTAAGACAAATAAATAAAAAAAGAAATGTAATTTAATTAATCAGGAGGTTAACACATGTTAAAGAAGTTAGGAATTTTTATAGTAATAGCAAGTCTTATGGTAGTAGCGTTTGGATGTTCATCACCAGCTGATACATCAGATACAGGTTCTGAAGAACCAGCAGCTGAAAGTGAAGAACCAGCAGCTGAAAGTGAAGAAGCATCAGCTGAAGATACACAAAAAGATTTATCAGGAAAAGTAATTGTCGATGGTTCTGGAACTGTTTATCCATTAATGGCACATATTGGTGAAGAATATATGGTAAATGAAGAATCTAGCGTTAGTGTACAAGTAGGACGTGCAGGTTCATCTGCAGGTTTTAAAAAGTTTATTCCAGGAGAAACAGA